>JBOFNI010000110.1:0-2335 GCA_051658845.1 Brevinema sp.
GGTTTCATAAACTCTAGGAGTAGATGTTCTACAGCTCTTTTTCTGTTACTATGATCATGGATCTTTCTTATATTAGCTATTTGTTCTTGGTGCTTTTTTATTTTCTGCCATCTGATTGGGTCATACGGTTTTAGATCAAATGCGGACTGGAGAGCATCTAAGTAATTTAATGTGTCTGACGTACCAACTTTTCTTTTTGTTCCTGTTTTATGATTTTCGCTTTCTTTGATCTGATTTTTGTAATACTGAAACATATTAGTTGTATGCTCCAGTTTATCCATTAAGATTTTAGTTTGTGAGATATAAGTTCTAAAAGAGGAAGTGATGTGTACTTTTATGTATTTTTCAGGATTTTTGTTATATTCTTTAGTAGCAAGATCTACCAGTTTATTCCAAGCAGTATCGGATAAATTTTGTTGATGGGTTCTTTGCTCTGTTTTACCGTAGAGAATATAGCTATTTTTAGTATACAAGGTTTCATCAGTGAAGAGATCGTCAAGATCTGTATTAATATTGTTATTAATTATTAGTGGATGTACTGAGAAGAAAGCTCAAGCAGTAGAAAAGCCTATCCCAGAGCCTGTTAAAGTAGCTCCTATGAAAATTTATAATAATGCTAATCTAAATCCTATTTTTGCTAAATTGTCTATTTCCAATGTAAATCTTTCTCTGCCTATTGAAGTATCCTATGATAAGGGGCTTGATCTTATGCTTGTGGATACGGATTTTAGATGGATTATATCTCGTATTTTAGCTAATAGGGATGAAGGGTTAGCATATTCTGCGATTTATTGGGATAAAAATAATAATCGGTATTATACGATATACAATGATATTGCCTTGCTATATCCTATTGCTGTTAGCAATATAAATTTTGTTTATACCATTGACGAAACTAAGCAGTATGAGCCTGTATTTGATTCATCTCTCAAAGAGATTTTTCCTGATACCCAAGCTTCCCTTCTCTATCTCGGTAGTATTAGCCCTTTAGAGCGTCTTTATCTTGATCCGACCAACCAAGTTTATTATATTAAAAAACTTACATTCTTTGATACCTCTTTTTATATTAGTTATGATAATGCAGATAATGAACAAACAAATCTAATCTCTTCTCCTGTATATCCTATTATTATCTCTAATATTAGTACCTCTTATGATTATGATCGTCAAGTAACTAATAGTATTCTTGTTCTTAATACTTATTTTACTAATACGAATCATCAAATATTTTGGATTCCAACTCGAGATAATAATGAGATTGCTTTTGCTCTTTCTTATCGTAATAAATAATAGGATTAAAATGGCTGAATATGGAAGTTACCGGTACTATACGAAGATAATTTAATATTATCACGTAATAAAATTTCTGTAAACTTCTCCCGTTGCTCTTTTGTTGTATTTTTACTAAAGTCGAGGGCTTTATTACGGGTATGCTCCGATTCAAAATCAGATTTTATGATCCATAATTCTAACAGGTCTTTAATCTTCGCTTTATTATTTTTCAAATCAATATTACCATGAGGAATCGTTTTATTAAAGTAGGGATAAAAAGCTTCTTGCTCATTAGAGGGTAAACCTTTTAAGACTGCTTGTTGCATGATACCGTATTTACATATAGTATCATTACTGGTCATGCAAGTGGAAGTACACCCTAAATGGTTTCCATCATAGAATAAATTTGATATTAATTGTAATGCATTATCATATAGACTATCATAAACAGTTGCTAATTGATGTCTTCCAATTACCAATTGATAATCAACCATCGCTTGAGCTTGGCGACTAGGATTTCGATAAGCACTGGATATTTCTAATATTCTCCAAGGGATATACTGTTTTCTTTGGTGACAATAAAGCTCACGCATGGCTTTGATGACATTTGCTTTAAATTCTGTATTGACACCATCCCAACTGATTCCTGTTTGGAATTCATAAACAATGCCCTCTAGTTCATCATCTGATAAATTGCCTAAGTCCTCAGTATTTTCGCCCATATTATCGCCTTTAGGAGGGATTTTGAGCAAGGAGTTGACAAAAAAAACTCCATAGTATAATATATATTATACTATGGAGTTTGTTATTAGGAATTATTCTAACCCTGCTTCGCTGGATAAGACAATAGAGTGCTCCCTATTCTCTAAAGAGGTATATAATGAAATATTTATTAATATTACTATTAATTATTAGTGGCTGTACTGAAAAGAAAAAGCGAACAGTAGTTATGAGAGAAAAGCCTATCCCAGAACCTATTGTAGTCATTCCTATAACTAATATTGTTGAGACGATAGAAGTATCTTATGATAAGGGACTTGATCTTATCCTTGTGGATACTTCT
>JBOFNI010000111.1:0-1097 GCA_051658845.1 Brevinema sp.
GTGAGGCGTGCTCGCCTGTCTCGACAGCGCAGAGCAGTCATCTTATCCGCTTTACGCCTTTTCAGGCGGCGCAGTTATATGCGCCTGGCGACCTTTCAGAGGCTCCTGGGTCTAATGGCCTCGGCCTCACTTGCACATAGAAGGTGTACGTAGCAGCCATCGCCGCCTTCGTTCCCCCGTAGCCGGGCAATCGATCGGCAAGCAGGCACTCGTAATTAAATTTCTTAGAGGAGCTCGGAGGCTTCATCCTCCCCGTTCTCCCTCTGTACCGCATCGGGATCTGGATCTAGTGCTGGCAGTTCTTTCCAAACCTCCCTTTGAGCCCTTGGCATCTATCGCAGATAAGGAAGGCTGGCAAGTGTTCCAAACATGGTTTTCACATGATTTTTACAGACAATGATGGGACACATGCATTTTTTATGAAAAACATGAAAAATAAAATTTTTACAGTGGTTTTATGAAAAAAAATGAAAATTATGATTTTTCATAAAAAATCATAAAAATGTGATATTTCTATGATATCAAGTGAAAAATGTGAAAATTCATATGTGGAGTGACTATTTTCATCATACTAGCACTAAAACTTTGTGTTTTTCTGTGTTTTGTATGTGCGTGCAGAAAAGTGTTTCTCATGAGCTGAAAACACGTTTCCGCAAGTCGCAGCTCTCTAGGACGTTGGGAAAGCGGTTTTTCATGCACGCGTATAGTTAAACAGTGCTGGAAAGTGTTCCAAACATGGTTTTTACATACGATGATGGAACACATGCATTTTTTATTACAAACATGAAAAATAAAAATTTTACAGTGGTTTCATGAAAAAAAATGAAAATTATGATTTTTCTTAAAAAATCAAAAAATCTGATATTTTTATGATATCCAGTGAAAAATGTGAAAATTCATATGTGGAGTGACTATTTTCATCATACTAGCACTAAAACTTTGTGTTTTCCTGTGTTTTCTATGTGCGTGCAGAAAAGTGTTTCTCATGAGCTGAAAACGCGTTTCCGCAAGTCTCAGCTCTCTAGGACGTTGGGAAAGCGGTTTTTCATGCACGCGTATAGTTAAACAGTGCTGGAAAGTGTTCCAAACATGGTTTT
>JBOFNI010000112.1:0-1368 GCA_051658845.1 Brevinema sp.
CACAAATACATTACTTGACTAAACTTTCTGAAACTTTCACAATTGTTTTAAAACCTTTGTACAATTAACCGAAATGCATTCTTAACCCAGTTTGAGTAAATAAAAGAACTTTTAAATTGTACCTCTGAATAGACGTAAAGCAGACTGTTTGGCCACAGCTCGTTTAATTCTGAGCTGCGCATGCGCTGTGTCTCTCTAGTCCCCACAGTGGCGCTACGAGGCCATCTATCTGTCAGAATGTGTATTGCACCACAATAACAGAACATTAGAAATACAAAAGATATAGGGGGTATCTGTTTTCAAATAAAACTTTACATATACCCTTTTCTCCCACCCTACTACATATGCTATTAAATCTTCAAAGAACACATTATTAGTTTTATTATTTACCTTTTTGCTTCGTCTTTCCTCATACTTTTAAGACCGAGTATACAGATATATAGATCTATTAATGTGCCCCAAAGGCAGTGATAAACATATTAATAATTGTATTACTAAACTCACAATTTTAGTCCAATATGACATGAAAATACATCTAAATGGCTTATTAAAGTTTAACATGTCGCCACAGAAACACCGTTCAACATATAAAACATCTGTTGCCAATTTAACATCTTCAATGTCTTGGCATCATACTGACCAAGTATAGTGGCAATCGCATAAATTTTAGTATTTAAAAATATATCATGTGCAGCGGTAAAAAAAACAACACATTTTGATAGTGACACATTTCCTGTTGCCAGTTGGTGGCACTATAACCAGGAGACACCATACCCACATCACTGTGATCAGACGTCATGGCTTAACATACAGATTATGTTTCATCGAAATCATTTGATGTATGCATTAGATATGAGGCACTTCCTGTTGGCGCGAATTCGCCATAAGTTTATGGCCTCGCCGTGGCAACCCCGTTCGAGATATCAAAAATCCCTTCGGAATTCATCATCCCCAATGTCTTGACATCCTGTTTAGCAAGTTTGGTGCAAATCGCATGAATTCCCTAGGAGTAGTAATTAAAAGTTTGGGACATGAACAACCCAAAATAACTCACTTCCTGTTGGGCTGAGCCTACAAGTACAAGCGCAAAAGTTGTTCGGCTTAATGAGATCTATGTACGTGCCAGGTCTCGTATGAGTGCGATCATGCATGTGTGAGCTGTGACCCAAGATGATTTTTCCATTCTAGGTGCCGCTACGAATTCGCCATAAATTTATGGCCTCGCTGCGGCGAAACCGTTCGAGATATCAAAAAGCCGTTCATAATTTATCACCTTTAATGTCTTGACATCATGTTCACTAAATGGGGTGATAATCGGATAAATTCCCTAGGAGGAGTATTTAAAAGTTCACCACGTGTAATTGTAAA
>JBOFNI010000113.1:0-3409 GCA_051658845.1 Brevinema sp.
TAATTATCCATATAATTTTTGAATTTTTGTTTTAGGATTGCTAATTTGTGGAGAATATACCGATCCAAATTTTCCAGCTTATTATAAGGTAAGCGGTCGGCATAGGAAAAGTCAAATAATACCCCTAAGAGATAACGAAATGTATTTCTTAATTTACGGTAAAGATCGACTGTTTTTTGGACTAAATTCTTTCCAATTCGTAGATCTTTTGTGTAATCTTCTGTTACCGTCCATAAACGAAGAATGTCGGCTCCAAATTGGTCGGTAATTTCTGAAGGGGAGATAGAATTACCGGCAGACTTGTGCATCTGATGTCCTTGTTCGTCTAAGACCCAGCCATGGGTTAATACGGTTTTGAAAGGGGGACGACCCTCAATACCCATAGCATTCCATAAGGAAGCTTGAAACCATCCTCGATATTGATCGTTGCCTTCAAAATACAAATCGGCAGGACAGCTATTGTTTTTATCGAGAACAGCATAATGAGATGATCCTGAATCAAACCAAACGTCTAAAATATCTTCTTCTTTAAGAAATTCTTGATGACCACAGGACGGACAAGAAAAATCTTTTGGGAGAATATCTTTTGGATCGTTTTCTAACCAAAAAGCCAGTCCTTCTTTGCGGACACGTGTTCCGATAAGCATGGCTAATTCTTCGGAAATAATCGCTTCTTCACATTTTTTGCAGTAAAACGCTGGTATCGGTACTCCCCATTTTCGTTGACGGGAAATACACCAATCAGGTCGATCGGAAAGCATATTTTTGATTCGTTCTTCTCCCCAACCGGGTATCCATCGTACGGAAGACAATGCGGCTAATGTTTTGATCGTAAGCCCTTGATCGGATACTTTAAAAAACCATTGAGGTTTGGTACGGAAGATCACCGGTGTTTTGGTACGCCAATCGTGAGGATAAGAGTGGCTAATACTCTGGGCAAAATATAAGCGATTTTGTGTCTTGAGATGTTCGATAATTTTAGGATTGGCATCGAAGACTTTTAATCCTTTCCATTCAGGGACTTCAGCGGTAAAACGGCCTTCATCATCAACTGGAGAGAGAACCTCTAATTGGTATTTGATGCCCGTATGGTAGTCGTCTGTACCATGTCCAGGAGCGGTATGGACAATTCCTGTTCCCGTATCCATCGTTACATAGTCGGCAAAAACAACTTTAGAGGTTCGAGTGATCCAAGGATGGGATACGGATAATTGTTCTAAGTCTTTCCTCGAAAGGAGTTTGCTAGATATTTCGCTGTGATTGTTTAATACAAGGATCTGTTCTTTGAGATCGCTTGCTAAAATAAGAGTGATACTATTGTCTAAGGTAACGGCTTCGTATATTTCATCAGGATGGAACGCTACTCCTGTATTTGCAGGGAGAGTCCAAGGGGTTGTTGTCCAAATAATGATATAAGTCTTTTCAGGAAGAGAAACTTCGGAAGTATTTAAAATAGGAAACAGGACATAAACCGCAGGAGAGGTGTGTTCGTGGTACTCTACTTCGGCATCGGCTAATGCAGTACCGGTTTCCGGAGACCAATAAATAGGACGTTGTCCACGGTAGACATAACCGTTTCCAACTAATTTTCCAAAAGCTTCAATAATAGATGCTTCATAATCGTTGGACATCGTCAGATAGGGAGTGTCCCAATCGGCAGAAATCCCTAATCTTTTGAAACTTTCCCGCTGTTTATCGACATATACTTGGGCATACTCTCGAGATTTTTGACGAATTTCTACGGCACTTAATGAATCGGCAGTTTTGCCTAAAGATTTTAAAGTATTTAATTCGATAGGAAGACCATGACAGTCCCAACCGGGAATAAAAGCGGTCTTAAATCCTTCCATATATTTGTAACGACAGATCAGATCTTTAAGAATTTTGTTGAGAGAAGTCCCAATATGAATATCTCCGTTGGCATAAGGGGGACCGTCATGGAAAATAAAAGGAGTATGATGCCTTTGAAGCTTTTTTTCGTAAATGTTGTTCTCTTCCCATTCTTTAAGAATAAGTGGCTCTTTTTGAACCAAGCCGGCACGCATATCAAATTTTGTCTGTGGAAGATTAACGGGATACGATTTTTTTTCACTCATGACACTGTCCTCAATCTGGATAATAAAGTTTTTATATTATAGCAGAATATTATTTTTATTGCAAGAGATTATATGGTGATTGCTAAAGAATAAGTTTCACCGCATTTACTTAAATATTTTGATTGATTTTTCTATTGCTTTTTTTATGATATCTTTTATAATAATAAAAAAACTTTAAAAAATTTAGGAGTATTCTATGTTAAAAAATAATCTGATTGTTCGATTAATTTTAGGTATTTTGGGTGGTATTGCAGTAGGGATGAGTAATATTGAAGTGTTGATTCGTTTGTTAGCAACCTTTAATAGTCTGTTTGGTTCGTTTTTATCGTTTATCATTCCCTTATTAATTTTAGCTTTTATTACTTATGGTATCGCTCAGCTGGGTAATAACTCGAAAAAAACATTAGGAATAACAGTAGCTATTGCTTATACTTCTACGGTATTAGTGGGATTGTTTGTACTTTTTGTTGATTTGTCTATTTTCCCGACCTTACTTAGTGGTAGTGTTTTAGGAGATCTTTCCCAAGGAACGAAATCTGTGGATCCTTATTTAAGTCTAGAGATGCCTCCGTTAATGTCGGTAATGACAGCATTGATTTTATCATTTATTTTAGGAATTGGAATCTCTCTGTCCCCTCACTCTTCTCTACAAGCAGGATTTGCAGAATTACATGAAATTATTTTAAAAACAGTTTCTTCTATTATTATCCCTCTTCTTCCTATTCATATCGCCGGAGTATTTGCAACGATTACTTATTCGGGACAAGTGGGAATGATATTGACAAGTTTTGCCAAGGTATTTGCTGTCGTTATTATCCTCCATATATTTATTTTATTGGTGCAATATACTATTGCAGGAATTATTGCTAAAAAGAACGGATTCAAACTCCTCAAAAATATGATCCCAGCTTATCTAACCGCTGTAGGGACTCAATCTTCCGCAGCAACGATTCCTGTAACGGTACAGTCTATTAAGAAAAATGGAGTTAAACCTCAAATAGCAGAATTTGTCGGTTCTCTTTGTGCGAATATCCATTTGTCTGGCTCAATCACAACGTTGACCAGTTGTGCCTTGGCCGTTCTTATTTTATTTGGAATGCCTATGGAAATAATGGATATGGTTGGTTTTATTTTCTTATTAGGTATTATGATGGTTGCAGCTCCAGGAATTCCTGGTGGTGCAGTGATGGCAGCTGTTGGTATTTTACAAGCCAATTTGGGATTCAATGAACCAATGACTGCTTTGATTATTACTCTATATTTGGCACAGGATAGTTTTGGTACCGCTTGTAATGTTACAGGCGATGGTGCGA
>JBOFNI010000114.1:0-1032 GCA_051658845.1 Brevinema sp.
CAATAGGTGCTAACTTCAGATAGAAATTATCTTGCTGATAAGCAATACTAAAATTAATCTGGGGGTTGGGGACAATCTGACGTCCTAAACCGGAAACACTTTCTTCAATATAAGTAGCTTCAATATATCCCAAATAATAGGAAATATTCTCTTTTTCCTCTATCAGATTGGAACGTTCCAATCGATAAATATCAATTGCTTCTAACAGTTCTTGTACTGGTAACTGACGAAAATAAATAATATGATCTACCCATTTATTATAATGGATCATAAAGTAAGCTTGGTCATCATCCTCTAAAATTTTTCTATTTTCAAATCGATAATTTACATCCATAAGATCCAGTTTCTTATCTCCTAAAAACCCCCGTTCCGTAAAGACATATGCTTTTTGAACGATCACCAAAGAATACAAAAACACAGGCAATAGCAAAAAAACGAATAACATTTTGTTAATCATAAAAACCTCTTATCTTTTTATTTATTAAAAGATAGTAACATTTGATAAAAAAAACTATGCTATTTTTTTGCTAAATAAGAATTTTGAAGCATTTCTTCTAATTCTTCTATCCCTTGCTGAGTAAGATAAAATATCTCTGGATTGATTGTAGTTTCTTTTTGAATCCGTCCGATAGAAAATACTAACAGTTGTTCCTTATTACCGGAAGATAAGAAATATATAGTCAACGAAGGATTTTGTGATGCAACATTCCGCTTACGGTCTTCTATCAAATGAAAGGTTAAGGTCATTAATTTTTCATATGATTCTAATTCTCCAAAAACCGATTTTTGTTGATATTCTTTGTATTTTTTAATAGCCGATAACAAGCGCTTCGTCTGTGACGATTGAAAAACTGCACGATAAGGAATTAAAGCGGGCTGAAAATCGATCGTTATATACTCTTCCCCTCGATCAACCACAGGAAACGTATTGGAAGACATATCAAACATCATGGTATAGCTATAAAGATAATAGGGAATAAACAACAATATCAAAAAATATCGGTACACTCTCGCCTCTAAAAATAAGATTAT
>JBOFNI010000115.1:0-1149 GCA_051658845.1 Brevinema sp.
GCGACAGAGGGACACGGGACCGGTTCGGGAGCGACAGAGGGACACGGGACCGGTTCGGGAGCGACAGAGGGACACGGGACCGGTTCGGGAGCGACAGAGGGACACGGGACCGGTTCGGTGACTCTGCGGCGACGGCGACGCCGGCTATGGTGTCCTGGGTAGCCTTGACGACCGGGGTACTGGAGCGGATCGGGAGAGACGGAAGGACGCGGGACCGGTTCAGGAGAGGTTGGACGAAACTGGGCCGGTTCGGGGGTGACGGAGCGGAAAGAGACCGGTTCGAGGAAGACTGAAGGATGTAGGATGGGTTCTGGAGAGGTGAAACAAAACTGGGCTGGTTCGGAGGTTCTACGGCGATGGCGCCGACGGCCTCGACGATGGGAGTACTGGACCGGTTCGGGAGAGACGGAGAACAAGTGGACCGGTTCGGGGGAAACGGAGCGAAAGTGGACCGGTTCGGGGGAAACGGAGCGAAAGTGGACCGGTTCGGGGGAAACGGAGCGAAAGTGGACCGGTTCGGGGGAAACGGAGCGGCGCTGGACCGGTTCGGGAGAGAACATCTCCCGCAGCTGGGCTAGGAAGGTGGGGAAGGACTGGAAGATGGGATCATGTACTCCCCATCGATCCGCCACCTTCCTAAGAGCCGCCCCAGTGAGGTGGAGCACCACGAAAGCCACCTTGTCCTGGTCGGTGGGGAAATGCCCAGGTCGCAGCTCCACCGAGAGGATGGCGTGCAGCAGAAACTCCTCGAACTCCTCACTGTTTCCGGAGAATTTACTGGGGGCAGTCTTAACTAGATGCAAGAGGCACTGAGATAGCTCCGTGATGTTCGGAGTGGGCGTGGTTACCGGCATGTACGGAGTGGCGGCGGACATATCCAAATGCGGAAATAGCGCATAAATTCTGCC
Organism: Brevinema sp.; assembly: GCA_051658845.1. Lineage (GTDB taxonomy): Bacteria > Spirochaetota > Brevinematia > Brevinematales > Brevinemataceae > Brevinema_A. The sequence goes on from JBOFNI010000115.1 coordinate 909, forward strand.
CGCCGCATTTACGAGTTCGCGCCGAGAAGTAGCGCTCGGACTCGAACACGTAATCTCCATGTTGTATTCGCTTTCCTTTTGTTTCGGTTTCGATCGGACCTTCTGTCACGGAAACACCAGGCGGCAGACAGAGGACTGAACGGAAACCCGGAAACGGGTATGTTTATTAATAAACACAAAAGACACTCACAGGAAGACGAACTGAGCAAACAGGATGGTGGGCGGAGCATACAGGGGAACG
>JBOFNI010000116.1:0-1378 GCA_051658845.1 Brevinema sp.
CTGTAAGTTTTATTGCAGAAAAAGAGTTGGATAAAATTTCAGGGACACAAAAGCATCAAGGAATTGCTGCAGAAATGAGTCTTCCGGAAAATATTATTACCGAAGAGCAACATTATGAACGAAATTATCATGCGATTAATCGGATCTTACTCTTAGATGGCATTACCGACACTGGCAACTTAGGAGCTATTCTCCGCTCTGCTCTTCTCTTAGGGGCTGATCTTGTCCTATTACCAAAAGATAATTCTGCCCGTATCACCCCACAGACTATTAAAGCATCTGCCGGAGCAATCTACAAAATCCCTCTCGCTTATGTGGATAATCTCAAAACAGAAATAGAGATGATGAAAGCCGAGCATTTTGAGGTATTAGCCTTAGCCAGCGAATCCAAAACTTCTCTCTATTCCTTTAAATCTCAAAAAGAAAAAACAGCGCTTGTTTTGGGTTCGGAGCGAGAAGGGATCAGAAAAGGAATTAAATCCTTATGCACCGAAAAAGTATCCCTACCGTCTACAAAAAAATTAGACTCGTTTAACGTTTCTGTAGCTGCAGCACTGGCAATGAACGCTTTATGGGAAGATGGATTAAAGATATAATCATAGCTCATAAAAAATCCCCTGCTAAAGAGTAGGGGATTTTTTTTAATAAGTTTTATTAAATTTTTTTATCAATACAACAAAATCAATGAATCCTAAAAGCACAGGAATCAACAAAAACAAGGAGTAAACTCCACATTAAGCTAACGCTTCTACACTCATTTCAGCACTACACTCCAAACAAAAATCCATATTGAACTCCTTATAAATTATATCCATATTATCCCCCCCCCAAAAAAAAGTCAAGGTTTTTATAAAAAATTAACTACTAAGCTTACTTGAAAAATCTTGAAAATTTTCATAAATTATATTAAAATAAAGGAATATATTCTATATTGAAAGTTCTACGAAACTGGTTCGGATAACGAAGATACGCTCATGTAATTCCTATTCATTCTAGTATCATTACTGAGAACGATGATTGGTAGAATTATTTCATAAGATATTGCTTGACAATATTCTTTTCTAAAAAGACTAAAATACAAAAAAGGAACAACTATGTTAAACTTATTACTCAATCTCTTTGGCATTGCTATTTCAATACTTGTCTTAAGTATTCTCGTTGCCGTCCATGAAGCAGGACACCTTCTCATGGCAAAATGGTGTAATGTCCGTGTTAATGTATTTTCTATCGGTATGGGGAAACCTATTTGGGGTTTTCAAGGTGGAGAAACCTATTATCAAATCGGACAGCTTCCTTTTGGGGGATTTTGTGGTTTTGGAGATGAAGAGAATCCTGAAGATCCCGACCCTAGAGCCTTGATGAATAGCCCTCTATGGGC
>JBOFNI010000117.1:0-1238 GCA_051658845.1 Brevinema sp.
GGTTCATTACAGAATACTTCACCCCCTCCGGATCCAGCGGAGGTAGCGCAGCTACAAGCGACTGTGGATTTACATGCCCAAGCGCTTCATTTTTTCCAGGATAAACTTGCGGCACTTCAGGACGCCGCGACTCAATCAGTAGCCGCTGCGATGCGTAGTCCCGAACTTGCTACACCGCTATCGCTTCCGGATAAGTTCGATGGGACGCCGGAACGTTGTAAAGGCTTCCTACAACAATGCCGGATTCAGTTCGACACACGGCCGGGTTGCTACGCCACAGAAGTGCGCTTTCGTTTTTTCACTCCTAACCGGGCGAGCTCTGGACTGGGCTACGGCGGTGTGGGAAACGGACCCCCAGGTACAGATTTCTGCCGATTACTTCATGTCACTGATACGGGAGGTGTTCCAATATCCTGCGGGGGGCATGGACATCTCCACGCAACTATTTAATATCCGTCAGGGGAATATGTCGGCAGCGGATTATGCTATTCAGTTTCGCACGTTAGCCGCACAAAGCGGCTGGAACGAAGTGCCCCTGAAGGCCGCATACCAGGCAGGTCTCAGCCACAGACTTCAGCGGGAACTTACATGTCGGGATGAAGGGATGTCACTGTCTCAGTACATCACGTTATCGGTAAGAACGGACAACCTACTACGGAATAGCCCTTTGCATTCCTCGGAAAACACGGCATCGAACCTGGCCATGGCCGCCACTACTGTCATCCCTCCTCCTGAGCCTATGCAGGTCGGCTACACTAGGTTGACGCCTCAAGAACGGCAGAGACGGTTTAGCGCCAGACTATGTTTCTACTGTGGAGAAGCCTCACATGTCTGTGCCAACTGCCCGAAGCGGCCTTCCACTCGAGCATCTCGTGTAAGTTCATGTTTCAGTTTCCCTAACCCAGTCATGTCACTGTCTGTGTCGGTTAAAGTTCACATTAAGGGGTGTACTCATGTTTCTGCAGCATTGATTGATTCTGGGGCCGCTCTGAATCTGATTGACCACCAACTGGCCCAGCTATGGAAATTATCCTGCATCACCTGCTCCCCCCCACTCAGAATCACGGCGGTCAACGGGCAACCTATTGGAAGTGGTATTCGGCGCATGACACAGCCTCTCCTTCTGCAAGTGGGGGTTAACCATTATGAGCAGGTAACCTTCCATGTCATTTCGTCTCCTCACAGTCCGATAATCCTAGGATTCCCCTGGCTCACCCAGCACGACCCAGATATTTCCT
>JBOFNI010000118.1:0-27498 GCA_051658845.1 Brevinema sp.
TATAAATAATTTCCTAAAATAATTCTATATTGTACTCTATTTTTTGAGAATCATTAGGAGCAAGAAGAGACATCCCTTTTTTTTGAGATAATTCATTGGTTTCGTCTTTTAAAGAATCTGCCCATCCGCTCCAAGGCTCAATACAGATGAATGATGATCCTGCCTTAGACCAAAAAGCTAATAAAGGCAAATCGTCATTCCATTCCATTTTGATTTTTCGAGGACTGTTTTGAAAATGCAATATCGCTTTACGAGAAGAAAGATTATCAAAAATAATCGTATCATTATTGTCAAAACGATGAGCGTGAAACCGTAAAAATTGTCGTCCATAGTTGGTCATTTTATCAACGATGAAACCATTTTCTGTATCAATTCGAGAAATTAAAGGCTCATCATCCAATTCTATATAGCTGTGTTCTAAGGAATCGGCTAAATTAAACGCTGGATGCAGACCAAACACAAAAGGCATGTCTTCTTGAGATAAATTCGTAATATGATGAGAAATTAATAGTTTTCTACCCTCTAGATGGTAAGAAACATCCATCGTAAAAGCAAAAGGATACATTGACAGAGTTTCGGGAGTGCTTTTAAAAGAAAATAATAATTCCTGATCCGATAACCGTTGCCCTTGAAATTCATTGATCCTGATAATACCGTGATTCGGCATTAAATATTTTTTTCCTTTGTGGAGATATTCTTTATTTTTTAATCCTCCAACAATAGGAAATAAAATCGGCGAACGTCCTGTCCAATATTCTGGATTGCCTTGCCATAAATATTCATAATTTTTCTGATGATCGTTAATCGACTGTAACTCTGCTCCTAAAGAACGAGCGGTAACGCTAAGAAAATCATTTTTAATTGTATAATCCATACTATACCCACCTTATTTTATAATTGTTGCCCTTATAGTATATAAAGTAATTAGATAATAAGTCAACTAAGAGAACTAAATACAGTAATAAAAAATACCTTAAAAAATATATTTAAAGCTTGCAAAATTTTCAAAGCAGTATATAATATAAGTGTCGTGATTTTACATCTCTTTTTCTTGTCTCTATTTTTTAAATATAAGAGATTTTGAATATAAAATAGAAAAATATATAAACTATATCAATAAGGAGATTTTCATGAGATTAAACGGAAAAGTTGCTGTCGTCACAGGAGCAGCTAGAGGTATTGGATTAACGATCGCTGAAACATTAGCAAAAGAAGGAGCACTAGTTTATGCGACCGACTTGGATCAAGGAGAATCCACAGAAAAAAATATTACCTTTATCAAACTCAATGTTACTGATAGACCTGCTATCGAAAAATTTGTTACCGAAATTGCCCAAAAGGGAAAAATTGATATTCTAGTAAATAATGCGGGTATTACTGCTGATGCCCTAATTCAAAAAATGACAGAAGAGCAATGGGATCGTGTTATTAACATCAACCTCAAAGGTGTCTTTAATATGACTCAATGTATTGCACCTATTATGATGACAAACGGTTCTGGTAGTATTATTAACATGGCATCAGTAGTCGGTATCTACGGTAATATTGGACAGACTAATTATATTGCTACCAAATCTGGAGTTATCGGTATGGTAAAAGGGTGGGCTAAAGAATTTGCACGAAAAGGGGCAAAAGTCCGCGCTAATGCCATTGCTCCAGGATTCATTCGTACTCCCATGACTCAAGATCTTCCGGAAAAAGTCTTAGATGGAATGGTTTCTAAAACCCCTTTGGGACGTATGGGAGAACCGGAAGATATCGCAAAGGCTGTATTATTCTTAGCAAGCGATGATGCATCATTTATCACAGGACAATGTCTCGGAGTAGACGGTGGACTTGTTATCTAAATCTAAAAATAACAATAGAGAGTATAAATATGGATTTTTCATTATCAAAAACTCAGGAACTATATTTACAAATGGTTCGTGAATTTGTAAAAAACGAAGTAGAACCTCTTGCTGCTGAAATTGACGAAGAAGAACGTTTTCCCAGTGAAACGGTAGAAAAAATGAAATCAATAGGATTTTTTGGGATTCCTGTATCAAAAGATTTAGGAGGAGCGGGAGGAGACTCCTTACTTTATACCATGGCTGTTGAAGAATTTTCTAAAGCCTGTGCCACAACAGGGATTGTGTTATCTGCACACACTTCTTTAGGAATGGCACCTATCTACGAACATGGGACACCAGAGCAAAAAGCTAAGTATATCCCTAAGATGGCAAGTGGAGAATGGCTCGGAGGATTTGGAATTACTGAAGTAGGTGCAGGTTCTGATATTTCAGGTCAACAAACAACCGCTGTATTTGATGAACAAACTAAAGAATGGGTTTTAAATGGTGCGAAACTTTTTATTACTAATGCTGGTTATGCCCATATTTATGTTATTTTTGCAGTAACAGATAAAAGCCTTGGTACTAAAGGAATTTCTGCCTTTATTGTTGAAGCGGATCGTCCAGGATTTTATGTTGGTAAAAAAGAGAAAAAATTAGGGATTAGAGGTTCTGCTACCTGTGAATTAATTTTTGAAGACTATCGTATTCCAGAAGAAAATCTATTAGGAGCACTCGGAAAAGGCTTTGGAATCGCTATGAAAACATTAGACGGTGGACGTATTGGTGTTGCCGCCCAAGCCTTAGGAATTGCACAAGGTGCCTTAAATCATACTATTTCCTATACCAAAGAGAGAAAACAATTTAAAAAATCAATTGCATCATTCCAAAATACACAATTCAAAATTGCCGATATGGCGACCCATATTGAGGCAGCACGATATCTTGTCTATAAAGCAGCTTGGAAAAAAACAAACAATATTGCCCACTCTGTTGATGCGGCAATGGCAAAACTGATGGCATCCGAAGTTGCCATGAAAACTACAACCGAATGTGTACAATTATACGGTGGATATGGGTATACACGAGAGTATCCTGTAGAACGGATGATGCGTGATGCGAAAATCACAGAAATCTATGAAGGTACTTCAGAAGTACAGCGTATGGTTATTAGTGGTTCCTTATTACGATAATAAGAAACCAAGGAGTTTTTATGAAAATAACAGTTTGTATAAAGCAAGTTCCGGATACCACAGAAGTCCGTCTTGATCCAAAAACAGGGGCAATGATTCGGGATGGTGTGGTCAGTATTATGAATCCAGACGACAAAGCCGGATTAGAAGAAGCATTAAAATTAAAAGAACAACTCAAAGCAGAAGTTACCGTTCTTACAATGGGTCCTCCTCAAGCAGACTTGATCTTAAGAGAAGCGTTGGCAATGGGTGCAGACCATGCAATCCTACTTACCGATAGAAAATTTGCTGGAGCAGACACTCTAGCCACATCTAATGCCCTTGCCGCCGCATTAAAAATACTTAATTCTGATCTCATTATTACTGGACGACAAGCGATAGATGGAGATACAGCACAGGTCGGTCCTCAGATCGCAGAATTATTAGATCTTCCTCAAGTTTCTTATGTCCATGATATTTCAACAAATGATGGAAAAACATTTACCATTAAAAGAGCTATTGAAGACGGATATCAAGTGATAAAAGTATCCACACCTTGTTTATTTACCTTATTGTCTGATGCAAATACACCTCGTTATATGAATATTGGAGGTATTGTAGATGCTTACGATAAAACTGTAGAAGTATGGGATGCTGCAAAAGTTCAAATTACTGATGATAAAATTGGATTAGCCGGTTCACCTACTAAAGTATATAAATCCTTTACAAAAGGTGCCAAACCTAGTGGGGAAATTTATGAAGTTACCCCTCAGGAAGCAGTCGTCCAAATTGTCGCTAAATTAAAAGAAATCCATATTATATAGGAAAGCATTATGAATATTAAAGAATATAAAGATATTGCTGTATTTATCGAACAAAGACAGGGAGAAATTCAACCTGTAGCATTAGAACTGCTATCCGAAGCAAGAAAATTAGCCGATTGTTCCGAACAGAACGTTATCGCCATCCTTTTGGGGGATGAGATTAAATCTCTTTGTGATGTGTTAATCAGCTATGGAGCGGATACCGTATTATTCGTTGATCATAAAAATCTTAAAGTTTATAGTACCGAACCTTACGCTCAAGCGTTATACCATATCTTAGCAGAATTAAAACCTAATATCGTATTAATGGGAGCAACCACCATAGGAAGAGATCTTGCACCACGAATGTCTGCCAAACTAGATACTGGTCTCACTGCCGATTGTACTTTATTAGAGATGAAGACTGAAGAAGGCTATGAAAATAACGTAAGAGTGACCGATGAGAAAGATCTTTTAATGACAAGACCAACTTTTGGCGGTAATCTGATTGCAACAATCGTCTGTCCGGATCACCGTCCACAAATGTCTACGGTAAGACCGGGTGTTATGCAAAAAACCAAACCAAATACTTCCCGTAAAGGTTCTTCTAAAGAAATTACTATCTCTTTCCAAGAAGAAAAATTCAAAGTTGAAGTCTTAGAAGAAGTCAAAGAAAGCTCCCAAACAAAAGATATTACCGAATACCCTGTTGTTGTTGCCGGAGGGCGAGGAATTAAAAAAGCGGAAAGTTTCCAAAAACTACAAGGTATTGCCAATGCCTTAGGTGGAGGGGTTGCCGCATCAAGAGGATTAGTGGATTTTGGATGGGCAGATCATAAGATACAGATTGGACAAACTGGAAAAACCGTTCGTCCGGAAGTATATCTTGCATTCGGTATCTCTGGAGCAATCCAGCATGCTACAGGAATGGAAGAATCAGACCTTATAATTGCTATCAATAAAGATAAAGAAGCTCCTATTTTCAAAATTGCCGATCTTGGATTCGTTTGTGATCTCGAACCAGTCATTAGTGGACTAATTGCTGAATTAAAAAAAAATAAAGGATAAGGTATGAAATTTTCAGAATTTAAAGTTGGTATGAAAGCCGAAATTACCAAAACAATTGCGAATGAAGATATACAAAAATTTGCAGAAGTTTCGTTAGACTTTAATCCTATTCATATGGATGAAGAAGCCGGAAAAAATTCTATTTTTGGAAAACGAATTGCTCATGGAATGATTAGTGCAGGATTAATTTCCGCAGTTCTTGGCACCAAGCTACCTGGTGAAGGGGCAATTTATATGGGACAAGAGTTAAAATTTTTAGCTCCTGTCTTTATAGGAGATACCGTAACCGCTATCTGCGAAATTGAAGAACTGGTTGCCGAAAAAAATCGTGTTATTCTTAAAACTGTTGTTGTCAATCAAGACAGCAAAGAAGTAGTATCAGGTAAAGCAACCCTTCTAAAAAAAGACTGATTGTTTTTGTCTAATTAAGGTATATGATTCCATATACCTTAATTGCTTTTATGAATAAAAAATTGTTTTATCCTTAATACTTGAAGTGATCTTAACAAGATTTTGGCTTATATTGTTATAATATAAGTATAACAAAACTATAAGAGAGATATGCTTAGATACCCAAAGATATTTTTATTGGTTTGGGTGGTTGTTACTTTTGTTAAATTAATAGGAGGAAATTATGATAGAAAAACCTATTATCAGTCCACAAGAAGCTACCGCTTTCGTAAAAAGTGGTGATCGTATTATGTGTGGTGGATTTATGGGTTGTGGTTCGGCAGATACTATTTTTAAAGCGATGGTCGCACATTGTACTCATAGAGATTTAACCTTAATTTGTAATGATGGAGCTTGGGGAATGCCCGATAAACCTCAAAACGGTGTTGCACCCATGATCGCACAACGACTTTTCAAAAAATTTATCGGTTGTCATATTGGCTTAAATCCGGAAATGCAACGTCAAAATAACGCCGGTGAAACAGAAGTTACCCTTATACCGATGGGAACCTTTATCGAACGAATTCGTTGTGGTGGTGCTGGTTTGGGAGGAGTTCTAACCCCAACAGGATTAGGTACGGAAGTAGAAGTAGGAAAGCAAAAGATTACCGTAGAAGGGAAAGAATATCTCCTTGAAATTCCTCTTCGTGCTGATATTGCTTTTATCAAAGCAAAAACTGCAGACAAAGCAGGTAATTTAGTTCATTCCAAAACTGCTCGTAATTTTAACAGTATCATGGCAACAGCAGCTGATATTGTTATCGTAGAAGTAGAAGAAATTGTAGAAATTGGAGTAATTGATCCCAATCAAGTACATACCCCTTTTATTTTTGTCGATTATATCGTTCAAGGAGGTTGCTAATGTCTTATGAATTCAACAAAAAAGTCCCTCTTACCAGAATAGGACAATTATTCCAACATGGTGATTACGTCAATCTTGGTATTGGTATTCCGGCTGACGTTGCAAATTATATTCCTCCGGATCGTACGGTAATTCTTCAATCAGAAAATGGATTTCTTGGTATGGGACCCGTTCCTGAAGTACCAGATAAAGATCTGCAAACAGCAGGAGGACAGCCTAGCTCTATTCGCAAAGGTGGTTGTTTTTTTGATTCCGTCACTTCTTTTACGATTATCCGTGGAGGACATCTGGACTATACGGTATTAGGATATTTAGAAGTTGACCAAGAACAAAATATTGCCAATTACAAAATCCCAGGTATTCGATTCCCTGGTATGGGTGGCGCAATGGATCTTGTTGCAGGAGCAAAAAAAGTTATCGTTGTCGGTACTCATCTTGATAAAAAAGGAGAAAGCAAACTCCTCAAAAAATGTAGCCTCCCTCTTACCGGTATGAAGGCCGTCTATATGGTCGTTACTGATGCTGCACTATTTACTTTTAAATCAGGTAAATTTTTCTTAGAAGAGGTTTTTGAACCTTATACTGTTAATTGGGTTGTTGAACATACAGCAGGAGATATTCTTGTTTCCGATAACATAAAAATCGTTAAAGTTGTATAAAAAAGGAGTATTATGATGTCTCGAGTCTTTATTATAGACGCAAAAAGAACCCCCGTAGGATCGTTTAATGGAGTACTTTCTTCTGTTGAACCGGGTGATTTAGGTGCGATTGCCATTAAATCTGTCCTCCAAAATAAAAATATCCCTCTAGAATCTGTTGATGAAGTAGTCATGGGAAACGTTCTCATGGCAGGTCAAAAACAAGGAATAGCACGTCAAGCTTCTATCAAAGCCGGTATTCCAAATTCTGTCCCTGCCTATGGGATTAATATGATCTGTGGTAGTGGAATGAAAACATTAATGACTGCTTATACCTCTATTAAAGCAGGAATCCAAAATCTTGTGATTGCCGGTGGTACTGAAAGTATGTCCAACGCTCCATTTTTAATCCCTGCCTCTACTAGAAAAGGATTTAAAATGGGAGATATGAATGTTAAAGACCATATGGTGCTGGATGCATTGACGGATGCGTTTCAAAATATCCACATGGGAATTACCGCTGAAAATATTGCCAACAAATTTAACATTTCCCGTGAAGAACAAGATCAATTTGCTTACCTTTCTCAACAGAAAGCCCTCGCTGCTATCGATAGTGGTCGATTTAAAGAAGAAATCTGCCCGGTAGAAATTACTTCTAAAAAAGGAGTTACCGTTATTGACACAGATGAATACCCTAATCGAAAGACCACTTTAGAAATTCTGGCAGGTCTGCGACCCGCATTTTCTAAAGAAGGAAGTGTCACTGCCGGAAACGCTTCAGGAATCAACGATGGAGCAGCCGTATTTCTTCTCGCTAGTGAAGAAGCGGTCAAACAACATAAACTTACTCCAATTGCAGAAATTATCAGTATTGGTCAAGGAGGATGTGATCCATCCACCATGGGATTAGGTCCTACACCTGCAATCAGACATGCCCTTAAATTAATCGGGATGCAATTACAAGATATTGGATTATACGAACTCAATGAAGCGTTCGCCGCTCAAGCACTTGGTGTAGTACATATGCTGGCAGAAGAATCAGGAATGTCTAAAGAAGAAATCCTCAAGCGTTGTAATGTTAATGGAGGAGCTATTGCTATTGGACATCCCGTAGGAGCTTCAGGAACAAGAATTAGTGTTACTCTTCTTCATGAAATGATTAAACAGAATATAGAGTATGGATTAGCATCTCTTTGTATTGGTGGTGGTATGGGGACTGCTGTTATCTTCAAAAAAATATAAAACACCTTTTAAAAGGTTCTTTGATCTCAATTTAACTTCTATTGTATAAATAATATTAATAAGAGAAAATTAAAAAAGTTTGACAATGTTAAGCCATTTAAATTATACTGATAATACCAACAGTTTAAGGATGGATGATGCTTTTTCATATTCTTGTCCCTCTCTATCTTATTTTATGTGGATTCCTTATGCCTCTACTTCGTTATACAGGAGCGTTATTTTCGCCATTAACCAGTAACGGTGTACGATTTATATCAGGTGGTCTTCTATTGCTATTTTTATCCCATCGACGTTTTCGTTCTTCACCAGAATCACTAACCGTCTTTTTATCGTTTTTACATAAACGATATTATGTAATATTTAGTATGATTCTCTTGATGAGTGTTAATATGGTTTGTATGATTCAAGGCTTGGTTTTAACATCTTCTTTTACAGCTGGTATCTTTAATATCTTTGGAATCCCAGCTACCACATTGGTAGCTACCCTATTTTTTCAAGATGAGCGTCAACGGGTATTTCATTTTTCGTTTATGATTGGGATGATAATTTGTATCCTAGGTTCTCTTGTGTTTATTTCTCAAGGAGTCGAAAGTATTCAATTTTCACAAGGATTTTTCTATTTGGGAATCAGCGTTGTGATGCAAATTATTCTGAATAATATGATCAAATATCTTACGCAACGGGTTTCTATTCTTTATTTGTCTACGGTTACTTCTTTAGGAGCGGGAATCGTTTTATTGATCTTTGCCGTGATCTCACAAGATATTTTGGAATTAACCAAGATATCTGTTCCTAATATTATTTTACTAATTTTTGCAGGATTTTATGGGATTTGTGTTGGTATGATTTTAGGATTTTCGATAATCAAACAAGTTGGATTGAGTACCTTTAACGTCATTCAATTATTAATCCCTATTGCTATTGCTTTTATTGCTTTCTTTCTCTTCCATGAATCAATTAGCCGTTCTCAGATTATTGGCTCAGGAATTATTATGATTGGCGCATTTTTTTGTATTTACGGAAAAAAATTATTTCAAAAAAAATTACAGGGTAATTTATAAGGAGATTATTATAAAAAAAGTCGTACTTATTACCGGTGCCTCTTCAGGTATTGGCTATTATATTGCTATTATATTAGCTCGTAAAGGGTTTCAAGTCTATGCCTTAGCCCGAAGAACTCCCTTGATGGAACCTCTTAGAAAAGAAGGTATTATCCCCATGCTCCTTGATATTAGTTCTTCTAAGAATATTCAATTTGTCGTTCAGCAGATTTTAGAGAAAGAACAGCGAATCGATATACTCATCAATAATGCTGGTTACGGATTTTATGGAGCTTTAGAAGAAGACCCTATACAAAAAGGAAAGGATTTGTTTGATGTTAATCTCTTTGGATTGATGGAGATGACTCAAGCTGTCCTACCCACGATGAGAAAACAAAACTCTGGGCTTATTATTAATGTTTCTTCCGTTGTTGGTAAAGTTGCTTTTCCTTATATGGGATGGTATAGCTCTTCCAAATACGCCCTTGAAGGTTTGAGTGACGCACTCCGTCTTGAGCTAAAACCTTTTAATATTAAGGTGGTTCTTATAGAACCTGGAAGAGTCGAGTCAGAATTTGGACAAACGGCATTTCAGCTTTCCGATATTGAAGCTGATTCTCCTTACCGAGAGAAAAAAATCTCCTTCCAAGATCTCGTTGACACGAACCCTATTCCTTCTGATAAAGCGGAATCGATTTCCAAGACAGTACTCAAAATAATAAACACTCCTAAACCCCACCCTCGCTATCTTCCAAATCTGGATGGAAAACTTGCCGTATTTATCAAAAAATGGCTGGGGGATAAAATTGTTGATTGGGGTATTAGTTTTCGTTTATAAACAAGAATAACAGAACATCATTCTCTAATTCCAACATTTTATCAAAAAATGGGCTGAAATTATTGATTGGCGTTTCGTTTATTAATCTAAAGAATAATAATATAAAAAAGGAGATTTTTATGAAATATTTACCATTACTAACGCTTTTACTTATAAGCTGTGTCGCAAAAAAAACAGATATTGTCGTTTTTCAAAGCGATTTCGGTCTTGAAAATAATGCTGTCGCTTCTATGTATGGCGTTTCCGCACAGGTTGACCCCACTCTAAAAATGTATAACTTAAGCCACGATATTCCTGAATATGACGTTTGGTATGCCTCGTTGAACCTTACAGGTGTTATTGAATATTGGCCTCAAGGAACAATATTTGTATCCGTCGTTGATCCTGGTGTTGGAACAGCCCGTTATTCTGTAGTTGCAAAAACAAAAACAGGACATTATATTGTTACACCGGACAACGGCACACTGACCTTCATCCATGAAAAATATGGAATTGAAGAATTACGAGAAATTGATGAAGCAGTCAATAGACGAGCAGATAGCGACAAATCTTATACTTTTCATGGAAGAGACGTATACGCATACACGGCAGCTCGTCTAGCCTCAAAAACAATTTCTTTTGAGCAAGTTGGGCAAAAATTAGATCCTACTCCTGTTTTATTAAATTATACCCCTGCTCAAAAAGTCAATCAAAAATTGGAAGGGACAATCGTTCTATTAGATTCTCCTTATGGAAACGTGTGGAGTAATATTGATCGAGAATTATTTCTCAGTGAAGGAATCCAAATTGGTGATCGTATTGATGTCCGTGTTTCTTACAACAATAGAGAAATATATAAAGGTCAACTGCTTTATGTAGCAACTTTTGGAAATGTTCGGGAAGGAGAATCGTTGGTTTATATTAATAGTTCTTATGAGGTTTCATTAGCTATTAATATGGGAAATTTTGCTGAACAATATAAAATTGGTTATGGAGAAGGTTGGAAACTGGAAGTTTCTAAAGCACTAAACTAATTATCCTCTCTTTTGTCTAGAATTTGTGATGAAAAATAAATATCAGATTTAACAATTTGAACTAGGATTGATCTCAATCCTAGTTTTTTATGATCCTGTTAAGCCTAACGATCTAATATATATATAATTAGAATCGAAAAATATATTATTTTACTTATTGACATATTTATAAAATAAGCTATACTAAAAGAATATTTTTGAAAATAAAGGATTTATTCTATACAATCTTATTAAAAAATTTATTTTACCAAAAATGTTATAGAAAATAAAAGAATAATCCTAATTAAGGAGAAAAGATGAAATTACAGGAACTAATTACTGATAATATTATTCAAAAAAAATCTGTAGAATCTTGGGAAGAAGCAATTCATATTGCCGGAGCTCCCTTGATCGAAAAAAAAATCATTAATCCGAGATATTTAGATGCTATTATTGAAAACGTTCATCAAAACGGTACTTATATGGTATTATTTGATTACTTTGCTATCCCACATGCCCGCCCAGATCAAGGTTCATTAGAAGTTGGAATGTCTTTTCTTATCTTAGAACAACCTGTAATTTTTTTGGATAAAGCGGTTAAATATTTTTTATTATTTTCATCGGGATCAAATGACCAGCATATAGAGTTAATTCAATCGCTAGGGAAAATATTAAGTAATGAAGAATTAGTTTTGGAACAATTAGAATATGCAAAAACAACAGAAGAAATTTTAAATATCTTCAAAGGAGAATAAGGTGTTAAAAATATTAACAGTATGTGGAAATGGAATTGGTAGTAGTCTCATGGCTAAGGATGTTGTTCAAAAAATCTGTGATGAAGAAGGTATCCAAGCCTCTGTTAATTCAGCAGATGTTAATTCAGCAAACTCAGCAGATGTTGATATAGCTATCACTGTTAAAGAGATTATTCCTCAATTAACAAACTGTAAAAATACGATCGCTATTCGTAGTTATGTTAACGAAAAAAAAATTAAAGAAGATATTTTAGAGACTCTAAAAAAATTAGGAGCATGATGTGTTTGAATATTTATCAAAAGTTATTATTAATGATATACTAAGAGAACCAGCATTTTTAGTAGGTTTTATTTCTATGATCGGTTATATTGCACTTAAGAAAAAAAGCCATGAAATTGTAATGGGATTTTTAAAACCTGTACTAGGATTTATCATGTTAGATGCTGGAGCTGGTATTATCGTAAGCAACCTAGATCCTCTAGGTCAAATGATAGAAATCGGATTCAAGATTAAAGGGGTTGCGCCTAATAATGAAGCTATTGTTTCTATCGCTCAAAAAGTATTGGGTATTGAAACATTATATATCTTACTCTTTGGGTATATGATTAATCTCCTGATTGCTTATTTTACACGATTTAAGTATATTTTTTTAACAGGACACCATAGTTTTTTTATGGCAGCATTATTAGCTACGGTACTGTATGCTGGGAATATGTCGGGAATTCCTATGATTGTTGTCGGTGCAATTATTTTAGGATTATGGAGTGCCCTTTCTCCGGCTATTGGACAACAATATACCAGTAAAGTTACCGATAACGACGGAATAGCTATGGGACATTTTGGTAGTTTAGGTTATTATTTGTCGGCATGGATTGGTTCCTTAGTGGGAAATCCTGAAGATAGCACCGAAAAAACACAGCTTCCGGAATCTATATCATTTCTAAGAGACACAACGGTTTCTACTGCATTAATTATGCTTCTTTTTTATATTATTGCAGCAATAGCTGCCGGTAGTAATTATGTAGAAAGTACACTTTCTAATGGACAAAATTTTCTTGTTTATGCTGTAATGAGTGCTTTTAAGTTTGCAATAGGGGTAACTATTGTTTATAGTGGTGTCAGAATGATTCTCGCGGAACTTCTTCCTGCATTTAAAGGTATTTCAAACAAATTAATTCCTAATGCCATTCCTGCTGTAGATTGTGCTGTATTTTTCCCCTACGCTCCAACTGCTGTTGTGATAGGGTTTATTAGTAGCCTTATTGGAGGTATTGTTGGCATGGGTATTGTTGGTGTAACATTAGGTATATTTATTATTCCAGGGATGGTTCCTCATTTCTTCTGTGGTGCAACTGCTGGTATTTATGGTAATGCAACAGGGGGTAAAAGAGGAGCTATCATTGGAGCATTTATCCAAGGAATAGCAATTACTATTTTACCTGCTTTATTAATAGGAGTCTTAGGGAATTTTGGATTTGAAAACACCACTTTTGGTGATTTTGATTTTGCATTATTAGGTATAATTATCGGAAATATTATTCGTTATGCAGGTGAAGTTGGAGCGATTATTCTTTGTATTGTTCTGCTCTTAGTTGTGATTGGTTTATCAGTTGGTAAACATAAATATCCTACCATTAACTTCAAAGAAGATGAATAATTGCTATGATTATTTGTATTGGTATCGCAGTATTTGACCTCGTATTTGATACAGATCATAAGATACAAGAAAATAAAAAAAATCAAGCAATTGGGGTACGCACTGTTATGGGGGGTAATGGTGTCAATGTTGCTAAAGTCTTAAATTACTATCAAGTTCCTGTACAGCTTATTAGTGTTATTGGTAATGATATTTTTGGTACGATGATAGCCAATGAATTAAAAAGCTTAGGTATTCATTTTACGGAGAATAAAAATTTTAGCACCCCTATTAGTACAGTTATTAATAATACAAGTAATGGATCACGTACCATCATAAACTACAAGCCACTGTTTGAAGGATTGCCGATCACCTATACTGAACATTGCGAGTTAATTTATGCCGATGGAAGATACCCTATATATACTCAAAAAAGCAGAGACCAATTTCCTTTAATTCCGATTGTTTGGGATTGGGAGCGATATATTCATTATACAGATAATAGAACTATTGTTCGTTCTAATGATATTTTGATTTGTTCGGAAGAATTTATTAAAGAACTACAAGATAATCTTCACTTAATAGAATCAGAAAGTGTTGCTCATTTATTTGATAATTTATTACTAGAACATATTATTATTACAAAAGGAATGAATGGTGTACTATGGTATTCACAAAAAACTAATCCTATCAACATATCGGCTATCCAAGTAAATGCTATTGATACAAACGGTGCTGGAGATGTTTTTCATGCATTATTTATTAATTATTTCTTAAAGACAAAAGATATTTCATATTCCTTAAAGCAAGCTAATTATTTTACAGGAATTTTTGTTTCTAAACAAGGTTTTATTGAGGCATTACCTATTTTAGATACTTAGTATTATTAAAAAACAAAATATCTAAAACTCTAAGTTCATATTTTGAATATCATAAGGATAACGAGCAGAAGTTAAATCCATACCCCCCATTACCGGTAACAAGACCCCGGTAATAAAATCCGCACCCAACAAAAAAGCCACTGCTTCGGCAATATCTTTGGGTTCTCCTAATTTTTGAATCGGTTGCACCGCTAAAAAAGTGTCAATAAATTCTTTAGAGAGATTATTCTTAATGGCGTTTGTCGCTATCATTCCAGGAAGGACGGCATTACAACGAATCCCATAACGAGCGTATTGAATTGCCGTTTGTTTTGTGAGATGATTAATCCCCGCCTTTACCGTACCATAAGAAATACTGGTAAGATCAGGGCTAAGAGAACTGAGAGAAGAAATATTTACAATACTGCCCTTTTTTTTCTTTACCATATAAGGAATCACCAGCTTTGAAGTAAGAAAGACGGAATTGAGATTAGAAAGAATATTTTTTTCCCAAGTATCCGTATCCGTATGCACCAAATCCTTATCTAATTTGGGATTTGTCCCACCAAAATTATTGACTAAGAGATCAATTGTCCCTTCGGATTGGATAATTGTTTCGATCATCGTCGTGTAGCTTTGATTTTGGAAAGCATCAAAAAAGATTCCTTCTGCTTGATAACCTTGTTTTTGTAATTGGGTGGCGGATTCTTTGGCTTGTTCTTCATTCCAATCGGCAAGATAAACCTTCGCTCCTCGCTCTGCCAACATACTGGCACAAGCAAAACCTATTCCTTGAGCTCCTGCCGTAATCAGTGCGATTTGTTTTTCAAACATAAAAAAACTCCTGAATTACATTATCTATTCATATATGATAAGTATTTTTCCGACAAATAGCAATAATCTTTCAATTTAAGTACTCGTTGTTTATTGTTTTAGCGATGGTATTTATATACCTTCTTTTTAAAAATTAAAAAGTTCATATAATCAGACTCTCATGATAAAGTTAAGATCTCCATTCTTTTGCTTTAATTTTGAATCCTTATACTCTCCAATACAGTAGAAAAAGTTTTATTGTTTAATTCCTCCCATCATGGTATTCTCAGTGATTTGTTTCTGAAATAATAAGAAACAAAAGATCATCGGTAATCCAGCGACAAGATTTGCTGCCATAGGAAGGGTAAGATCTAAAGCAATATAACTGTCTAAAAATTGACTAAGCCCCAAAGGTAAGGTATAAAGTGAACTATTATTAAGTACAAGTAGAGGCCATACAAAAGAATTCCAAGAGCCTATAAATGCTAAAATAGCCATGGTAGAAATAATACCACTAGACATAGGAAGATAAATCGTAGAGAAAATTTGTAAGTGGTTTGCGCCATCAATTTTTGCCGCTTCGCTATAAGAAGAATGAATTTGATCAAAGTAATTTTTGATCACAAGGATCGCAAAAACATTGACTAATCCCGGAAGAAGAACACCTAAATAACTATTCCCTAATTTAAAATTTACAACGACTTGCATAAAAAGAGGAATAAGCATTGCTTCACTGGGAATTAAGAAAGATAGAAATAGAAGAGAAAACAATAGTTTTTTTCCGGTAAAATAAACTTGTGAAAAAACATAAGCAGCCAAAGAACAAATTATCGTACTTACAACAGTATGGACTATCGAGATAAAAAAACTATTCAACATCCATAATTTATAGTGTGGATGATCCCATAATTTGCCAAAATTATCTAATGTCCACTCTCCGGTAAAGAGTTTACCAAGAACTGCAATAGAAGTTCCATATGGCTTAAAAGTAGAAACAACCATCCAGATTATAGGGAAAAACCAAACCAGTGCAAAAAATATCCCTGTACCCCACCAAAGAATTTGCCAAATAGAATTTTTTTTCATGATTGTTTCCTAAAAGAAATTTTTGTTTGAATCAAGGTAAGCATCATTAAAAATAACATCAACAATACAGAAATCGCTGCTGCATAACCGGGATTTCTTGATCCAAAACCAAGATCATAAATATATTGTACAATAGAACGAGTCATATGATCCGGTCCTCCTCCTGTTAACATTAAGGGTTGTCCAAATAATTTAAAACTTCCAATCACTTGTAGTACTGACAAAACCCCTAGGGTTGGTAATAATTGTGGTAAAGTGATGTAAAAAAATTTTTGCGAGGCATTAACTCCATCGAGCTCTGCTGCTTCAAAGATATCTTGAGGAATAGAACGTAATATCGTAATAATAATCAGCATATTACCACCAACCGTCCACCATAATGTAGAAAGAACAATAGTCCAACGTGCAAGATTTACATCATAAAACCATCGCCAAGAGTTTAAGAGAGTTCCCTCTGTAAGAGAAGCCCAAAGACCTAATTCTTGCCGAAACATCAGTATCCACAGCGTTGTCATAATAGTCAGAACAAGTACGGTAGGAATATAAAAACTAATCCGTAACATTGTCGAAATCCCTGATGGATACTGTGCCCATAAAGCAAATAATACTGCCATTCCTAAATAAATTGGGGTAGAGATAAGAACAAACAATATCGTATTACTCAAAGTACGAAAAACCAAAGGGTCTTGAAATAGCCTAAAATAATTAGAAATACCAGTAAAAGTCATATTATTAAAGGGACCTGTGTGAAAGGAAATTATCAATGCTCCCACTAATGGTTGCAGGATAAACAATACAAAAATGATAAAAAAAGGTGCTAGCATAATCCAAGCAGTAGCATTTTCTCCTTTTTTTTGTTTTATCTTTTTCATTGTTATTTCCTATTTTTGATTTCTTCATTTGCTTTGATAATAACTTGAGCCATATCAGTGGTATTACCTTCAAGATACGATTGAAGAGCATTATGAATCACTCCACCATCTAAAAAAAGAGTAACGTACTCATTAGAAGGCCAAGGATGCATCGTAGTGGCAATGTCTTTAAAAATACTATTAGGATTTTCTAAATATTCCTGAGAATCTTGAACTGATTTCTTAGAAGGGACATGACCGGCATTTGCCCAGTAAGCACCGTTATCAATGAGCCATTGTGCAAATTTTAGAGCAGCTTGTTGCTTAGCTCCTGGAGGATTATTTGTAGATTTGGGAAAGAACAGGATATGGTTATCACCCCAACCACCAGGAATATTACCAAATAAGGCTGGAATAGGTTGTGCTACTACTTGGGGTTGTTTAGGTCGAATTGCACCAGCCGTCCAAACTCCCTCAAAGATAACAGCAATTTTCCCTTCTTGCATTAAGTCAGAAATTGCACTACTTCCCAATGGCATAAAACCATTATCGATAGCTGATTTAATGGCATTCATCGCTCTCGTCGCAATAGGAAGATCCACATCAAGAAATCCACCTTCGGTAAGAAATTTTTGTCCACCAAGCTGGCGATAAAAACTATACCACGTCCAAACAAGAGGATCCGTAGGATTCCCAATTCCTAAAGCATAAATATCAGGATATTTTTCTTTTACTTCTGCCAATCCTTTCATCAAAGAGTCCCAGCTATTTGCTACCCATCGTCCTTGAATATCTACAAGAGAAGTACCAGCAACGTACTCGGGATTATAATACATCACCCAGCCATGAGTATCCAAAGGCACTCCAAAATGTTTACCATTAAAAAGGACGTTATTAGCCGTTGTTTGAGGAAATTGTGTCCAATCAAAATCTCCTATTTCTTCTACAGTATATACCTCACCATAAGAAGATAATGTCGAAATACGATGGGCATGGGAAGTCGCAATATCCGGAAGATCTCCACTCAGATAAGCTGTAGAAAGTTTTGTATAATAACTATTCCAATCAACAACCGTCATTGTAACGTATGTATCTTCACTTTCAGCATTAAATTGGTCGACAAGATCACGCATATATCCACCATCACCACCGGTAAAAAAACTCCAATACTGAATCCGTTGTTTCCCATCATTTATTCTACCACAAGCTGAAAGAAATAAGATGGTCGATAAAACTATTATTTTTTTCATAATATTTTCCTTTTTATAAAATTATTATTTAGATTGTTCTTTTTTTATTTAAAACAGCTGCAATACGTGCTACATCAAATTTAGGACGATGATTATGATCAAGAAGACCATTAATCTCCTGCTGTACATCGGTCAGCTGGGTATAACAAACACCACTTACATAAGGTAGTGCAAAGAATGCATCGTGTAAATCCTCAAATCGAGTATAAAATTCTTCTAAATTTGTTGCAGTAGTTCCATAGCCCCAATCCTTATCCGAATATCCCAAAGTTTGAAAGGCAATCCCTCCATATTCAGAGATATGAACAGGTTCTCCATTATAGTCGAATCCTTGTGCATAAAGACGTTTTCTTACCTGAGCAGGAGAAAAATCAGGATTCAAATCTTCTATAGACATAGGATAGGCATTACGAACAATATCAGCATCCTGTTCGTAATCATGAATCGTCAGAATATCACTAACTGTATGCTCCCAACCATCATTACTGATAACAGGACGACCTTGTTCATCCAGAGCGAGGATCATTTCCCGAGCGGCAAGTGTCAACTGTTGTTGACGTCGATTATTAAGAATATTAGGTACTCCCCAAGATTCGTTAAATGGTGTCCATGCAACTACACAAGGATGATTTGCATGACGACGGACAAGAGCTTGTATTTCGGTAAATAAATCTTCTGCAGCAAAGGTATCATGGCTATAAGGACTTGCCATTTCCGCCCAACACAATAAACCTTCCCGATCACAAAGATAAAGGTAACGAGCACTCTCTGTTTTTTGGTGGATTCGCTGACCGTTAAATCCCATTTCTTTGATTAAACGAATATCATTTAAATATTCTTCCTCTGTCCCTGTAAGAAGACCTTCGCCATAATACCCTTGATTGAGAATCAATTTTTGGAAGTAGGGACGGCCATTAAGGTAGATTTGATTCCCAACAAGCTCTATATTGCGATAACCAAAATAAGAATGGATCGTGTCCGTACCATCGACACTTTCTAAGGATAAAACAGCATTGCATAAATTAGGATGCTCAGGACTCCAACAAGGAATCTCAAATCCAATATCATGAATGTTAATCCGAAAACGTGCTAAATTATTGTATATTGTAGAAGAAAATCTCCGTTTTAAAGATTTCTGATAAGAATTACCCAAACGATCACTATCCATTTCTCCACTGATCTCTAAATACAATATCGCATTCTGAGCATCGGGACCTTCAATCTCGGCAATACATTCTAATTCCCCTAAAGCAACATGAGGAATAAACCGAAAATCTTTAATATAGGTATGAGGTATTGATTCTAACCAAACACTTTGCCAAATACCTGTATTTTGAGTATACCAACAAGCAAAATTTTGATTAGTCAAGCTTTGTTTTCCCATAGGATGACGGGGGCTGGATTGATCTTCGACACGAATAACAATCAGATTTTCTCCCAATTTAATATAAGGACTAATATCTACCGCAAGTGCATTGTACCCTCCTTTATAGGTTCCAGTAGCTTGCCCGTTAATAAAAATAGTAGTACAATAATCAGAAGCTCCAATATGGAGGATGTTTTTATTATTTTTTTGGCTTGCCGAAAGCTTAACAAGCTTACGATACCAGACAACAGGGGATACTTCTTGAATACCAATGCCAGAACGAGGACTTTGATAAACATAAGGAACTGTTATTGTTAAATTTTCTCCCCAGGTGTTTCCAAGATAGTATTGGTTTGTCAAGCCTTTATCAGTTTTATCAAAACAAAAATCCCAACTACCATCTAGTATCATAATTTCAGCTCGTGCGGCTTGAGGATTGGGGTGTAAGATCTCCATACAAACTCCTTTATTGCAATATTATTGTAGTTAGTGTTATACTTATTTTATTGTTTTAATACTAATATAACAGTGCACAACAATATCTATTCTATGTATTATTATAACACCTATAATTTTTTAGTCAATACTTAATAATAAAACATTTAAAAAATAAGTTATTTATAATAAAAACAACTAATTAAATATTACAATATTATTGGAGTTTATATGAAGAAGAGAGAAAAAAATAAAATTTCTTCTTATGAACGGCAGATTCACCTAGATATTTCTTATTTTGAACATTGCCGACGTTTAGAACAGATTTCCCGTGCTTTATCTACAGAAATCCGTATGAAGATTCTCAGTCGACTCCATATCCAAGCAATGTCTCCCTCAGAACTTGCTAGCTATTTTAAAATTCCTTTATCTTCTGTAATGTTTAATCTTCAATTATTAGAAGAAGCGGGATTAATTACGATCCAAAAGCCTATAGGAAAACAAAAAATTAGGAGTATGGTCGCTACAACAATTGATATAATAACCATCACTGTTCGGAATACCGCTTCTTTCCCTAAGCACCAAACATTACAAATAGAAATGCCTATTGGTGATTATTTTGAATGCTCTGTTTTTCCTTCTTGTGGAATGGCAGATGAAAAAGGGGTCATAGAAGCCTTAGACGATCCAAGAGTATTTTATTCTATTCAACGAAAAAATGCCCAACTTATTTGGTTTCAGCAAGGCACTATTGAATACCGTTTCCCAAATAATTTTGCCTGTATTCAAGAAAAAACTATAAAAAAACTTTCTTTTTCTATGGAAATATGTTCGGAAATTTCCGGTTTTTCAGATACTTGGTCTTCAGATATTGGAATTTATATCAATGGAAAAAAAGCTATTCTTTATCATTCTCCGGGTGATTTTGGTACTCGCAGGGGTAAGATTACTCCAGAAGTTTGGGGATATGGTTCTACACAGTATGGACTCTTAAAAACGTTCTCTTTTACAGAGGATGGGGCTTTTATCGATGAATATTTTATAGAAAATTCTCCTCGACTAGAAGAATTTCAGCTCGATCAAGGAATGTATATCTCATTACTCATCGAAGCGTCTTATCCAGGTGGCGTTAATTTATTTGGGAATCTTTATGGAGATCACCCTCAACATCTTATTATGAGCTTAGAATATTAATCTGAATATAAATAAAAACAATATTCTATACGAAATATAGTTATTTCGTATAGAATATTGTTTTTATTTATATTGCTAAAGATATTTTCAAATTCAACAAATCAAATATCGTATGATGGTGTTATTTTTTTGTTATGATAGTTTGTTGGTCTATATATTCTTTTGCTTTTACCAATGGTTGATGGAATAAGCGATCAATTGAATCTTGTGTAATCCACTCTTTTGGTTCGACGAACATCCCTTGTACAAATAAAGACAGATGTAAATGATCTCCGGTGGATTGTCCTGTCGTTCCACTAATGGAAATTTGGTCTCCTGCTTTGACAAACTGCCCTTCTTCAGCTAACAGTTCGGAATTATGAGCGTATAGGGAGTATGTGTTTAACCCGTGGTCAATAATAACGGATTTACCATTTCCAGAATACCAGTCTGAATAAATAACGACTCCATCCAGTAAAGCATAAATAGGAACATTTTTATAAGAGGCATAATCTAGTCCTCGATGGACAGACTGTCGAACCAATTTATTTTGATAATAATATTTTCTCCGATCTCCGTAAGTCGATGTGTTAATAGCCTGTTTCATAGGGATAGAGGGACTGGAGAATACGGTTGTTTGGGTAATAATTTCTAAGGCGTTCTTTTTAAATGAGGTTCGTGTTTCTTGCCATCGGGCAAATGTCCGTTGTTCTGCCAATACTTTATTGATTTCTTGAATGTTTCCTTCAAGTTGAGCAGCTTTTTCTTGAGATAATGCCAGTTCTTGTGCTTTTTGTTGAGCATAATCTTTGGGGAGATTTATGGTACTTTGACGATAATTTCGGGTAATTGGTTTGATGTCAGTAAGTGCTAGGATATTGGTATTTCCGGCGGTATCCATTGCAAGAATATATTGATTATTCCAGTTAGTAGAGTGGTCGGTATACCAAGAAAAAAGTACCGTATAAAATCCGTCTTGCTGGAAACGTTTGGGGTAGAAGGGGATTCTATTTTCATCGATAAATGCAAGAAGATTCAGATCTTCATAATTTTCACTTTCTATAACAGCAAGTCCTGCACCACCATGAGTGATAGTTTCTGAAGAAGATATCAGTCGAAGTTTTGGAGGATTATTACGATAAGATAATTTAGTTTTTCGGCTGTTAAAGGGCCATACTTTTTGATGATTTTTAATTTCTAAAGAAAAAGATTCGGTGTTTGAAATATTGGTAAGAATGGAGTGATCTTCTAAGGTAAAGATATATTGTTCTTGATTTTCCCAATCTTTAGAAATTGATTTTTTTAGAGGGATAGGGGCTTGTTTGGGAAGATGGAGTACTAGATCATAATCTTCTCCTTTAGTCATATCAAGAGCAAATGGTGTGGTAATATTCCATGTTTTATGTTGAACCTTTCCCCAATAATCAATTTTTAAAGGAAGGGAAATAGAGTAGATGAAGCTTGGTAATAGGATTAATAAATATAGAATAGTATTCATATTATTATACCTCATAATAAATAAGGCTATAACCCCGTTATAGCCTTATTTTAATAATTTCTAATATTATTTTTATTAATTATCTTTTACGGCAAAAACGGTAGAAAATCCTGATTTCCAGTTGATATTTTCTGGTTGGAATGTGTTGACTTGCCAAGCAAAAGTAGTTTCTTTTTCGGTAAGACGACGTTTATTTCTAAATTCAGGAGTTTTGTAGGGAACACTTAATAATTCTTTTCCGGTAGCAATAATCCCATGATAGGTATATATTTTTTTGACACTGTTAGGGTCAGGGGTAACGGCAACATAAATTGCCTGATAATCAGTGAGAGCTTCTTGTAAGAAATATTCCACTTCTCCCAGTTTGAAAGATCCACTATTATCAACGGTTAACGATGTACCGTCTAACATATAATAAGTCCCTTGAGCTTTTTGGATATATTGGTTTTTGTAAACGCGTACTTCTTGTACTTCAGGTGCAGGGGCTTGTCTTTTGTGTACTAGTTGTTCTACTTCTTTATCTGATGTTTTACAGGCATTAAACAATATAAGAATACTGATGGTGGATAATAGATTTTTTGTCATGATATTCTCCTTGTAATTCTTATGGATTATTTTTATTATACTATTTTTTTGTATAATAATCAATGATTTGAAGATTATTATTTATTTTTATTATATCGTATTTTAGGTATGATTTCTAAAATATTTATTAATATTTTTCTTGTTTTCTTCTCTATGAAGTTGTTATGAACTAGGATCAATCATCTTGTATGTTATAAATACTACGATATTTTTATCGATAATACTCAATATTTTATTAAAAATATTGATTTTTTGTTAATCGTATGTTATAATAAATATCTATTTATAAATTGAGGGTGATTAGCTCAGTTGGTTAGAGCACCTGCTCGACACGCAGGGGGTCAATGGTTCGAATCCGTTATCGCCCAATTATCCCTAGTAAGAATATTACTGGGGATAATTTATTTTTAAATAGTTATATTATTTAAGAGTCTAAAAATGAATGATTCGATTCTTAAATAGACGGATATTGATGGATTAATATTTTTAGAAATTGTTTATCAACAACCAAATACAAAAATAGTTGCTATTTTATAAAAAAATAGTTATACTTAAGATAATAAATATCTATCAATAATTCGTCGATAAGGAGTATGTATGAGAAAAGATTTGATAATTGGTCTTGCGATAGGACTAACTATAGGTATCCTCGGTACGGTTATCTTTTCACAATTTTCAAAATCTGATCAAGAAAATAACGGTGGAAAATCCACTTTATCATTAGCATTACCTCAAATTGAAAAATTAGATGAGCATTATCTAGCAAAAATAGAAAATTTTGGTATTTCAGTAAATGATTTTACGAATGCTTACGAACTGGTAAAACAAAATCTTCCTCCGGAACAGCAGGTACAGTTTTCAGCTAACGAAGCTGCGGCAAAGGCAGAAATTTTAGAAACAATGATTAATCAATATGCTGTGGTGGCAACGGCGATAGAAGAAGGATTTTTGGAAAACGAAGAGAATTTGCAGTTATTCCGTAATGCTGCTCAGCAGGCTTTATTTAATCTATATCTTACCCAAAATATGCCCCAAAACGAAAATGTGTTTATTGCATCCCAACCGGAAATTGACCAAGCATATGCTCAATATGGTGCAGAGTTAAGAGCAAGAGGACTTAATGCTCAACAGTCTCGTGAATTTTTAGTAACACAGATTACCCAACAAAAACGTCAACGATGGATGTTGGATTTTGTTGGTAAAGTCAAAGAAGGCTTTCGTGTAGAACGGAATAATGTAGCCTTGGAAACACAGGGAATTAGTACGATCCGTACTCCATTCACCCCTATTCAATAAATGCCAATAAAATATAAAAAGTCCTACAATTTTGTAGGACTTTTTATATTTTATTGGATAAAGATAGAAACAATTTTGCCCACTCGGTGGGGGTAATGGCATCGGGACGTTTTTGACATAAAGGACTGTCAATAATCCATGGAGTTGTGTGGAGGTTGTTGGCTAGGGTTTTTCGCTTTGCTAAAAAACATTGTTTGATAAAATAAGAAAATTCTTTTTGTGAAAATTTAGGGTTTTCTTTTTTTTGAATACTGATTACTAGGGAATCTACTTTGGGTTCCGGAAAGAAATTGCCTCGACCAACGGAAAACAGTTTTTTTATGTCAAGAAAATTTTGAACAATCACGGAAAGAGGACCGTAATTTGGGCTTTCAATCGACGCTTCCATCCGATCGGCGAATTCCTTTTGTAACATTAAAATCCCAAATTGAAAAACATCCTGCTCAATAAATGTTTTAATCGCTTCCCCAGAGATCGAGTAGGGTAAATTAGAAATAAACAGATATTCTTTATCTGTTGGGTATTCCTGCCATTTAAGAAAATCATGGTGGATGAGACGAAGATTAGGATGACTTAATTGCTTGGAAACTAGCTGGAATACCCCTTGATCTACTTCCAAGGATAGTGTCTTGCCTTGCTCCATCAAGAGTACGGTTAAGGCACCTAATCCTGTGCCTACTTCAAAGTATTCTTGATTTTTTTTTAACGGAGGAAGATGACTAATGATTTTTTCTGCAGTCTGACGATTGATAAGATAATTTTGTCCTCTATTTTTTGAAAGGTATAGACCGTTTTGTTGGAGAAGATGTTTTATATTTTTAATTCCAAAAGGATCGTAAGTCATATTTATTCCTCTATAGGATTGGTATATTCTTGCCATGCTTCAAATCCATTTTGTAGCAGATAAAAATTGGTAATCTGAAGTTTTTGTAGTTTTTTACTAATCTTAAAAAAAGGAACGTTTTTTTGATCATAAAAAATCAGCCGTTTCGATTGGTAATTTGGAATATTGGTAATGGATTCAAGATTCTTATCAGAAAGTGATAAGGATCTATTAATATGCTGTTGTTGATAATTTTTTCGAGTACGAATATCAATAATAAGATAGTTATTGGGCGTTAAGGTAGTAATCATATAATCCAGTTCTTGAACGGTGATTTGTTTAGGATAGATAATATTGTAGGATGTTTTGAGGAGGGATCTAGTGGAGCATGAAGAGACTAATAAAGTCATGAGAAGAAATTTTTTCATAAACAATCCTTGGTACGAGTATAATACAATTGTAACTATTTTTTACAATGAAATCAAGTTTTTATAAAATAACTTGAAAGCATAATTTCTTTTTGTTATAATATGATTAAAATAAGGATAAGTAATCTGTGATGAATAAAACAACATATATGTTAACGTTATCGTATGAGGGATCTGCTTTTAAGGGCTGGCACACACAGATTGACGTTCCAACGGTACAAGGGACATTAAATGCCGTATTATCGGAATTGTACAAACAAAAAGTTGTTGTTTGGGGTGCCGGTCGTACGGATTCAGGAGCACATGCTTTACAATATACCGCTCATTATAGGGTTCATCATGATCTTCTTCCTCTGAATAAAATCTTACCGATACTGAATAGCAAAATTCCTTCGGAGATTAGGATTTATAACGTCTGCGAAACCGATAATAAATTCCATGCGACTTTTTCTTGTCTTGCACGAAGCTATTGTTATGTAATCTATTTGGGGGATATTTTACCTCCTCGTTTTTATAAAAGAGTTTATCATCATTATAAGAATATTGACATCAAATCAATTAAACACATACTATCTTTATTTACAGGAACGCATGATTTTGCTCGATTTTGTTATGGATACAGTGCTCAAGAACGTGAAAAAAAAACAACGGTAAGACGGATCGATCATATAAGAGTCAAGCAATTAGGGCATTATGTGGTATTTTTTATTAAAGGTGAAGGTTTTTTAAGAGGAATGATTCGAACCCTAATTGGGACTGCCTTGTCTGTATCAGACGGTAACTTATCTATCGATGATATTCAGGATGCTCTTACCGGAAAAGAATTACCTAAAGGTCTTTGGAAACCTGTACCAGCAGAAGGTTTATATTTTAAGAGAGCTCATTACTGATCGAAAATTCCTAAAGATCTTTTTGGGAATTATAAACATCTTTTTTTTTATACCGATATGTATGGTACAATTCTTATATTGAGGAGAAAGTAAGATGCAAATCTTAATCATGGTGTTTTTTATTATTGGTACAACGTACAGCCAAGAACCTTCGGAAGTGGTACAGTATGCGTTGACAGCGTTAACAAATGGAGATATAAAAAAATTAATTGCAATCACCGAAAATGCAGAGTTGAGGCAGGTGAAAGAATTATTACAAGCTATCGAAGGCTCTCCTAAGAAAAAAGACGAACTACTACAACAGTATCGCTCTTTAAAATCATGGACGATTGAAGAATCAACGATACATGAGATTGATGGGCGAACGATAGCGGTGGTTAGTACCAAGTGGATTGTTCGGAATACTTTGGAAAGAGATCCAAAAAATTTAGCGACCGTTCAAGATCATATGATTTATGTTGACTATATGTTGGAAAAATACCAAGATCAATGGAAGATTATTTCTCGAAGATCACTAAACTAGATAGTATAATTAGCTACAATGCTATATCCTAGACAATTTTCTATCGCTGATTAATATTGTGATCTTTTATCTGAGTTTTTAAGAATACAAGTATCCAATTTTGCTTTGTATTGAAATTTTTTGAAAGATACCGTATAATGAAAAACAATATCAAGGAATAAATGTGATGAATAAACATCGTTATTTTATGGAACATGCGGTAGCGACTGCTAAAGCTTCTAAGTGTACGTATTTTCAGGTAGGAGCGGTAATCGTTAAAAATGGTCGGATTATTTCTCATGGTTATAACGGAACA
>JBOFNI010000119.1:0-3290 GCA_051658845.1 Brevinema sp.
TTTGAGAGAAGTAGTATTTCGATATAATGTGAAAGATCATAAAGAACGAGCCATGATTATCTTAACGATCCTATTAAATACTCAAGCAATTAATACTTCTATGATATCTATGCAGAAAGTCGCTTAATTCTGCCTTTAAATAGGACAGTGCCGAAATTTATTTGCGATCAATGAGGTAGACTATAACAAATTAAGCTCAAAATTTGAGAAAGCCAAAACGCACTATGAGAATATTGAACATTCGATAGGCATGACCCAAGAACAAATCGATAAAGCCTTTGATGAGATGGATAAGGCGAAGATAGCTCTCGAAAAAGCAGACGGTATTTATACAAACTCACTGGAATGGTGGTATGAGTTCCCTGAGGTTTTGGATGATGAGGGTCATTTCATAGGTTTTGATCTTGTGATAGGGAATCCTCCTTATTTTAGGTATAATACAAAACACCACTCTCATATCAGTCAGATTAATTACTTTAAAAATTATGATACTTATAAGTTAGCTTGCGTAGGCAAGATAAATGCTTATGAAGTGTTTTTGATGTTATCGTATCGACTGTGTAAAGATAATGGTTTTATCTGTGAGATTTTTCAACAATCGTTTTTAGGAGATAATGCCTCAAAAGGTGTTCGTAAATTTTATCTTGAACATACGAATATTTTGAAGATAAATTCTTTCCCTGAACGAGATAATACCAAAAAACGAGTTTTTGAAAAAGTCAAAATGTCTGTAATGACCTTATTGGCTCAAAAAGGATTAAATACTCAACAAATCCCAATGAATATTTATAGTGATCGAATGAAAAGCCTCCCTAAAGCAATCACGGTCGATGTTAATACCCTTAAAACCATCGATAGTGATAGTATGGAAATTCCAAACCTTAATGAAGAAGAATTAATCATTTTTGCAAAATGTTATCAAAATAATAAACTTATTAGCTCCCTATGTAAATTATTTCAAGGTGAACTTAATATCACTAATCATAAACAGTATTTTACAGATGATGATACAAAGACTCCCTTTTTAGTCGGTGCTAATATACAAAAATATTATGTTACCAATACCCCCAGTCAACGAACAGTCCCTTTATATTTTGATCAAGATAAATATCAACAAGAAAACAAAGGCAAAAGATCAAATCATTTATCTATAACTAGAATAGCATGGCAAGAAGTTACCGGAATTGATTCAAGATATAGAATTAATGCTTGTATTATTCCAAAAAATGTTGCTTTGGCTTATACATGTGGTTATCTAATTCCAAATAAAAATGTGAATTTTGAATTTATAATAGGTTTATTAAATTCATGGTTATTAAATTGGTTATTTAAGGCACGCTCTACTAATGCACATACGACGGTATACGAAATAGCACGTCTCCCCATCCCAGAAACCACTCCCGAGCAACAACAAGCCATCATCGAGCTCGTCAAACAGTGCATGATAGCCAAAACTAACGACAAAAACGCTGATATATCTCATCTCCAAAAAGAAATAGATAAACTTGTTTATGCTCTCTATGGACTAAGCGAGGATGAGATAAGGATTGTAGAAGCATGAGACTTATGCAGAGCTAGGGATCATAGAAGAGTAAGCGAGTAATGAAGGCTAAGGATTGGGGGAGCGTGAGGCGACTAATAAAAATATAGAGCTTGAATCAATAGACTATTGACTTACTTGAGGAACTAGGTATAATTTGGGTAGAATATTAAAAATATATTTAAAGTCAAGGAGATTAGGGTGGCTAAAAGATTTAAAGACCTACATGAATTGAGAGAATGGTTACAGGAAGAGGAAACTCAAAGTGTTATTGACTTCTTAAAAGATGGTGAGAAGCAAATAAACAATTTTAGGGATTGGTTAGTCTCTAATTATGATAAAATAAACTCTTTGAATACTCTTGATGAGTTAGTTGATTACAAAGAATGGTTTGAAGAAGAAGACGAAAACAATATATCAAATTTTGAGAAATTTCAACAGATTAAAGACTTAGATCAATTATTAGAATTGCAGAATTGGTTTGATAATACAGATACAAACGGTAATAAAGGCTATGATAAAATTCAAAAATTATACGATTTAGAAACAGTTGATTTAGATGAGATAGAGACTTCATTTACTCAGCATAAACAACAACTAGACGACGATTTTGAAGAACTTCAATCTTCATATCAAAAATATGAATCAGCGTTAGAACAAGGTTATAAGTATGCTCAGAGTATCATACAAGTATATACAGATAATGATGCTAAGCTAGCACAACAAGAGCAAGTGTGGGAAATACTTAAAAAAAAAGTAACGGATGAATCCACAAAATGGAAAACTGAATATCAAACTGAGCTAGAAAAGGCACGACAAAACGTTAAGGCTGAATTTACACAATTTGAAAAAGACTGTCAAACTACACGAAAAAAAATTGATTCTATTATGGAAGAACTGCAACAAATAAAAGATGATAGTTATGCAATACTAGGAATAGCAACCTCAGCTAAATTAGCAACATCATACGGTTCAAAAATAATAGGATTACAAGAATCAATCAAACAACAGAAAGATAAGTTTTTTTGGATTAATATATCTGTATCTATTATTTCTTTATTATTTTTAGTGTTTAATATTGTAGGTATTATCTGTAAATGGTTTGAACTAGCAGATTATCAAAGTTTTATAAGTCGATTTTTCATGGTAGGTTCTGTTATTGTACCTCTCATTTGGATTGCTAAACAGAGTGGTGAGTTAATGAGACAAGATATGCATATTTTAGAAGAATATGAACATAAAAAAGCACTAGTCAGCACATATGTAGGATATAAAGATGATCTACTTTCTATGATCAAAAATCAAGAAGGAATCGAGCAAAAACAGCATATTATAGACCTTATTCAGTCTACAACTCAGGGAATTATGAAAAATCCTGCAAACACATTACCAAGACGTAAACATGAAAAATTACCGTTAGAGGATGCTATTACGACAGTTTTAGACGCTTCCAAAGCTTTAAAGACTCCTTTAAATATTTTGGAGGGAGTAGTTAAAAAAGACTCTTAAGATACGAAAATCTAAGTTATCTTAGTATGATAGCGATAGAGAATACAAGTCAATCCCTATATTAAAAACCCTCGTTCTTATATTCTAAGAAATAACTGTATCAATTACCAATTTGTATAAGCATTAATATTCTCAAGGTTTGGTATCCCATAAAACAGAAACTCTCTCTTGAATATCTTGAGTTGTTCTATTAGCATAATGTTGAGCTCTAATGTTTGGCTAAAGCTTTACTGACTAAGTG
>JBOFNI010000120.1:0-3617 GCA_051658845.1 Brevinema sp.
CACGCTCACCCACGCTCACCTCCGTTCACCCCTTCTCACATTCAGCCTTTCGTCCGCTTCACTATCATCCTGTGCACTTATATTCCGTTCTCACTAATTCCACACACCTGTTCCTTGTTTTCATCTCGCCTTTTTAAACGCACGTTTACGCACCGCAACCCCGTAGACCGCATCCCGCTTTTCCGTCAGGTTCCTGTTTTCGGTCTTCTTCCGGTTCCTGTTCCTTCCTCAGATTCTTGTTCGTCCTTCCGTGCTCATCTGTCAACCACCTTCGTCTATCCCCGCCTCACACGTGAGTTTTCTGTTCCGTATCGTTACGCGCTTTAGTGTCCCCCACGCTTTTCTGTTCCGCTCCCACTTAATAATAAACACGCCCGTATTCGGGCTAAACCCACCCGGTCTCAGGTCTGTCTGTTCCGCCTCATATTAGAATATAACAACAGTATAGATATCTAGTCTTATACATCAGTTAAACACAGAAAAAGACTCAATAAAGGCCCTTATCTAATTTCCTTTTAGTCAGAATTGGGACATTATATTATATATATATAGAGAGAGAGAGAGCATACGATATACAGTGTCTATTTCTATAACAGATAATTGTAATCTTACCTGCACATTTGTGTCGACACTGTTCAGCATTTCAGTGTTCAGGATGCCATCACTTTGGGGATCTGGAAAATCATCTGATTGCCAGTCAAAAGTCAGATCACCGAAAAAGTCTTCGATTAAGCAATCCTGAAAAAAAAGATTTACCATTTGAATTGAAAAATAAAATGTAATTAGTGAATTATTCTGTTAGGATATATTTTTCTGCTTGGTATACAATACTGTTGAAAAGCTCTCTTATTAGAATGCATTTTTGTTGGTATTATGTAGATTTTTGTTCTTTACTTTAGTTATTAGACTATTTAAATCGTTCATCACTGTGTAAAGATGCTTACTTGCATTGTAAATAGTAACCACTAGGGGAAGATACAATTATTTTATTTTATTTTTTCATCCAAAAGTGATGTAGATTTGGGTTCTAATCAGAAAGAGCTCTGTGTATTTATTTTAATGATAAATTGTTTTATATTTCTTGGATCATATATAGTCTGACTAAAGCTCCATACATCAGATTGCTCTGTGATTACAAACAAGGTTACTACCTAAATAAAAATTCCAAATAAATGTAAACTTTTATATATGTAGCTATTGCTACAACGTACTTAATATCAGGGAACTAGGAAGAAGTGCTCTTGATGGGCTGTCATGTAATCTGACCTGCACTCCTGAGTCTTGTCTCGTCTGCGTTTCGGCATTCGGGGTCCCGTCAATCTGGGGATCTGACGCATCAGCTGGTTTCCAGGTTGAAGTCAGATCATGGAACTGCAGGTAGTTGCTTAAGCAATCCTGTTAAAAAGTATTGCAGTTTAGGATTGTACAGAATTAGAGAAAGGATTTAGATTTTTTCTTTTGGTATTTTATTCCTATGTTGATTGTAAATAAGAAAAAAATGTTTCATGTTGGTGCATTACGTTTTGATTAAAAAAAAACAAAAAACTGTATTCATACTAGATTTTTTCTATTTAATCTGTATTTATGTTCATTATTTTGTCATCTAATCTGACCTGCACTCCTGAGTCTTGTCTCGTCTGCGTTTCAACATTTGGAGTTCCGTCACTCTGGGGATTTGGAACTGCAGGTAGCTGACTGAGCAATCCTAAACAAAGAGAATCAGTGGTTACATTCTGTGTTACAATAAACATCCATTTTGACTATCTCTTTTGCTTGTTATATTATATAAATAATGTTTAAAAATGTACTTCTTACTTTAATTTATTGCCCAATGCAGTTAATCTGTATAGATCAACTAAGGAGGTACAGTGTATGTTGCTTACCAGGCCTATTTGTGCATTGTGACCTCTCCTGCATTGGGCTGTAGGTATGTCCAGATAGAGCATGCACTAGGGGGTGGTGGTACCCACTGCCTGGATTATACTCGTGGTTCCCAAATGATTGGGAGGTTGACGGTGTTGGGTCACACTCCTCAACCTGCTGAGAGCTGTGGATGTTTTGGGGAAGAGGCGCTGGTGGTAATTCTGTAAAGGAAGGGATAGAGACAAAATCAGACATTGATACAAAATGTAGTCAAAGCAATAAAACAAAGTTTTGTCTTGTTGATTTCTTTTACTAGACAGTTCTAGAAAGTCTAAATGTGTGTAAAACAGATCCGCCGCATGAACTAGCTACTGAAGATTAATGCTGCCCAGCTATTAGACTCTTTGCACATTTTGAGGGCTTTTCGTACCTGTTTTCTCCACAGCAGTGATTTTCTGTGGCAAGCCAAGCATCAGGTATTGGTAACGCTTTGAATGGCTTGTCACCTCCAACCCAGCGGCGAGTTTGATCCTGTTGGTTCGCGTGCGCCGGTTCACTTTAAACAGTAACTCTGGGCTTGTACGTTTAAAGTTCGGGTTGTGAAAGTGAAAAATAGTGCCGGGCTGTTTAGATAACAGGTCATCGTTTCCCCGCACTTTTTTGAAGCCGTACAGGTTCAGCTGACGAACAAAACTGCTGAAGTCTTTCAGTTTGAAATACTCCTCAGTCTTGTTCCTGTCCAGACCTAGAAAGTCAGCTTCAAACGCCTCCTTACTAATCAGTAAAACTTCCCCACTGGAGTCCCAGCTAATTGAGGTGATTTGGGGATTGTTCACCAAACACCATAACTTGCTGGGAAATAGTTTGTATTTCCAACTGTCTTCCATAGCTGAAGAATTTCTGTGTAAATACAGACAGAGCTCAGTGTTAGTAACTACAGTTCATTATTTAAGATTATTGCAAACCGAGTAGGAGATGTCTAGGCAAAATCTGACGCCTTAAGTATTCGATAATTATTAGCAATTAACTGCTAAAAGTCATTTTAGATAAATTACAAGATGAGACGTCGATGTTTTCTGATAAATAACTACATTTACCTGATATATAGGTTTTGAAGAATTTTTTTCGTAGAATTGCTCAACGTTTCTCAGAACACTTTGAGTTCGTTGGACTGAACACAACTAATGATGATAAATGCAAACGTATGAAATGCTAATTAGTCAGCACCCACGCGTATCCTAGCAACATAGCGTCGCTTCGGTAGGCCAATTAGCAACGTTCTGTGACGTAGGGAAGGGGAATGCCCAGGTTTGCGACGTCAGAGCCACACCCAACGCAAAACGCAAAGTTTTTGCAATGTTTGTGTTGTAAAAAAAAAAGTTTGTGCCCCCCCTCTGTTTGTAGCCCCGGACTTCTCCCACTCTGGTGTGATTCAATAAGGGACTCTCTGCAGCTCCTGAACCGCACCTGTTTTGTATTTTGTTTCCCCGCATAGGCATCGCAACATCATCTTTTATTCTACCACCTTTAAAATAAAAATATAAATCCCCAAGTTAAAAATAGCGCAATTAATCCGCGGGCCAAGTGCGAGCCGAATGATTGGCCTTTACGGATCACGGATTAACTTGGTCCTTTGCACCGCTAATGATAAATAAAGACAGTTTATTGTATAAAATTTTATTATATTGTTTTTATACAATATTCGTTAGTTCCTACATTTATTATTATTTATATTCTTAATTGATATTCTTAAT
>JBOFNI010000121.1:0-26598 GCA_051658845.1 Brevinema sp.
GTTATAATGGAGACCACGGTGTCAAGGTTGAAGCAACGGCGAATGTGATAGAGGCTGGTAAAATCAGTTTGTTATCTAAAAAACTATTGGAAATCATCCGAAATATTCCCGGTGATGTTGTTTGTTTGGAACAAAAAGATGGAGAATTAGAGATTGTGATCCAACCGGAAGGAAAAAAATCCCCGATTTTTCGTTTGAATGGGGTGTCGGCAGATACTTATCCAACGTTCAAAGAGTTTAATTGGAGCAGTTACATAAAAATCAATCAAAGTGTCTTGAGAGAATTAATTACAGCAACAGAATTTGCCGTTTCTCATGATCAGGCTCAGATTGCTTTTACAGGGACTTTTATTACCGAAAGTTCGGCAGGATTACTTTCTTTTGTTGCAACAGACGGAAAGCGTTTGGCAGTGATTTCTAAATCTTTTGAAGAAAAAGTCGGTGAAGTATCTACCGATATAATCGTTCCTCAACGAATTATGAAAACTATTAGTGATTCTTTAGGACAGGGAGAGGTATTATTCGCCGTATATAATGGGCAAGCTTATTTCAAAATTGATAATACCTATGTTTTCACTAATTTAGTAGAAGGAAAATTCCCAAATTATCGGGATGTCATTCCTGCACAAACAACGTCGACGATCACAGTTGATGCCAGTAGTTTAATCTCCTGTTTACAGCTTGTGGCGATTATGGCAGATAACGAATCCGGTAGAGTTAAGCTCGATGTAGAAGGGATGCAATTAGTCATCTCCGGTGGTACGGTACACGGTAACAGTAGCGATTCGGTCGAAGTTGAAGAGTTAATCGGCTCTGAGGAAGTAGCATCAATTGCCGTTAATCATAAGGCATTGACTGATTTTTTAAGAAATATTCAAGGGAAAAAAGTTCTGATTTCCGTCAATTCTTCTGGGAGTCCTATTTTATTAAAGCCTGCCGGTGAAAATGATTACGAATATATCACGATGCCGATGAAAACAAATTAAGGAAAATTATTTATGGACAGTGATAGTTATAGGAAATACGTAGAGTTTTTAAAACAATTCTTATTAGAATTCGAAGCGGAGGATATTCTTACTCCTATTTCCATGACTCAATTAATCAATATCGAAGAATCTTACGATCATATTATTAACATCATTACTCAACATCCCCATTCCTGTTATCCTGTTTACAAAGATGGAGTGGATAACATTCTTGGTATTTTACACGCCCACGACTTGTTAATCCAACAAGAATTTGATCTTGACACTATTATTCGTTATCCGATGTTTATTTCCGAAAATAAAAGTTTATTGGAATTATTGGAAGATTTCCAAAAAAAACAATATTCTTTTGCGGTGGTTGTGGATGAACATGGATCGGTTCGAGGGATTGTTACCAAAACAGATATTCTTAACGCATTTTGGAATAGCGAAGAAAATCACGAAATCTTAAAAGAACAGATTATCGAACAGGATGGGGTATTTCTTATCGATCCTCGTCTTCTTTTAGAAGAATTTAATAAAAAGTTTTCGACGGATTTATCTTGTGAAAATTGCGATAGTATTGGTGGCTATGTGATCGAAAAATTCACTTATGTCCCTCAGTTGGGCGAAGAGCTTCAAGATGGCGAGATGCTGATTAAGGTTTCTCGTACGGAAGGGGCAAAATTATTAGAACTAACAGTTCAATTTACAAAATAGGAAGAACGATGAAAATTTTATTTACTAATGATGATGGATACGATGCGATCGGCATTCAGACTTTATACAACGAGTTTCGAGATTATTACGATTCCTATATGTGTGCTCCATTAAATCATAAGAGTGCCTTTAGTCATGCGATTAATTTTTCGGATCATTTGGAAGTCAAAAAACTAACAGACGGTGTTAAAGGCTTTGCTCTTGACGGCACACCGGCAGACTGTTCCCGAGCTGCCTTGCAAGGACTTTTTACCGAGTCTTTTGATTTAGTTCTTTCGGGAATCAATTACGGAGAAAATGCAGGACACGATGTTTTTTATTCTGGTACGGTAGGTGCTGCTCGAGAAGCAACTTTCCATGGCATCATGGCGATCGCTTTATCTTTGGATCTTTTTGATAATGAGGGACAAATAGTATCAGACGATATTCCTGCTTTGTTTGCTTATGCTGCGAAGATCACAAGAAAGATCGTCGACTGTATGCCTCGAGAATTACTTCACTATAAAGGATCGATTATCAATATCAATTTTCCTTCAATCATGCCTGCTAAAGGGATTAAGTTGACGACTTTAGGGGTGCATGAGTACAAAACAGAGTTGTATCATTCGTCTCAAGACGATAAAGATTACGTCCGTATTGATACTGTTGCCAAAAATGCCGGCTCTCAAGAAGGGACGGATGTTCGTTGTTTGGAAGATGGGTATATTGTGGTTACCGCTTTGCATAAAGGGGTGATGTACGATGATCTTCTCCAATCGCAATTAGAGTTTGTAACAGAGATTTCGGTAACAGACTAAGCCAAAACAAACTTATAGTCCTCATCGTACGGAATCTCATAGAAATCCAAATACTAGAAGAAACAAGCCTCCAAAATATTTTGGAGGCTTGTTTCTTTGATCGATCTTACTTCATTATGGTGTATTCAGAGGCTTTACCCTCAGCTTCTGCTACGGTATTAACTCCTAAAAGTGTAAAACCTGTTGCACCTTCTGCCGGTTGTCCGACACCCTTTTGGACAGGGATTCGAGATACAGTGGTGGTCGTGTGTTTTTCGAGGTAGTAGTTACTTGTTTTAACGCCATAAAAGTTTTTGTACTCATAAAGCTTGTATCCTGCCCCTTGTAGCAATGCGCCGAGTGTTGAAGGTACATTAACGCTATACTCATCTTTTATTACGAGATCGTTTTGATACAACTCATATCCTACGCCACTACCGCTAAAGGTGAAATCGATGGGTCTATTATTGGCACTGGAGAGTGCGACGTATTTGTATTTTGTTGTGTTGATATAAATATTGGTTGTGGATCTCTGATATACGAAGTTATTGACCCACCGATCACTTATTTTAGACATAGATCGGGTAAATCCTGAGGTACTGCCTATTTTGGTGAGAGCATTTCTCAATCCGATATCTAAGATTTTATCTCCGGTGCTTTTCACACCACTAGGTAAGGTGCTGTTGCCCGGATTATCATCAGTCATCAGAGTAAACCGACCCTTAGGCAGAATTACAGCGGTACGTATCATTTCGAAATCTCCACTGGAAGTGCTAAACTTTGATAATCTAATAGTTAAATCCTCACCTTGAGGATCTTTACCGGTATAATCAATCAAGGCATTATTAGTATTTCCTGCCGTAGGATCTCCTTTGGTCGTGTAAGTATAAGCTTTATCGAAAGTAAGGGTTAGCCTTGTGGCATCGTTATTAAAAGAGCCAAAAATTTCTATATCCGCTTCTTGTATGCGTATTTTTTTATTCCCGAGATGCTCGGCGATGCTAATATCCTTATCTTGTCCACCACTATCATAATCATAATCATCGATAGAGGAACAAGCCCCTAAAATAAACAGCACGCTTAGTGCTAATAAAGACTTCTTCATAGAAATCCTCCTATAATATAAAATATATTGCCTTGCAATATTGATTGTTGAATTGATAATGTTGATAACGAGAAAACGAAAAAAAGAAATTTTTGGGATTACAAAAGAATGATTGTAGAGGAATCAAATAAAAAAGAGAACGCAGAAAATCCCCTAGACAAGATCTAAGGGATTTAAAAATAAAAAAGACAAAGTTTAAGTTAAGCTGTGCTGTGCTGTGCTGTGCTGTGCTGTGCTGTTAAATTGTTGGGGATTTCTTTAAAAAAGTCAAGTTTTTGGTGCATGATTCCCCCTATTTTTAGTTTTTTATTTGATTTTTTATATTATAGAGTAAGATGGATGTTTTGTCAAGATATTTTTATATATTTTAGTGTTGACCATAATAAGCATTGGGTCCGTGTTTGCGGAGGAAATGTTTATCGAGTATATATTGGGGTAATCTAGCATGAGGATTTAAAGAGGCACAGAGGAATCCCATTTGGGCAATTGTTTCTAAGACAACAGAATTTTCTACTGCTTTTTCGACACTCTTTGACCATGAAAAAGGTCCGTGCCCAGATAAGAGACAGGCTCCCATATTTAGGGGATCGAGATTTCGTTTTTTAAATTCGGAAATAATACTCATTCCGGTATAATGTTCATAGGCTTGTTCGGTTTCTTCGATATTTAGGCTTGGAATACAAGGAATATCACCGTAGAAATAATCGGCATGGGTAGTTCCTTGGATTGTTAAATCCAGCCCTGATTGAGCCCAAGCGGTGGCATGGAGAGAATGGGTATGAACAATACCACAGATACCTTTCCAGTGCTTGTAAAGAGCAAGGTGGGTTGGTGTATCAGAAGATGGCTTGAAACGTCCTTCAATAACGATGCCATCAAGATCTACAACGATCATATCGTTAGCAGTCATTAGGTCATAAGCGACACCGCTAGGTTTGATCACAGCATATCCGGATTCTGGATCAAAAGCACTGGCATTTCCCCAAGTTAGGATTACTAATTGTTTTTGTACTAATTGTTGATTTGCTTGAAAGACTTTTTCTTTTAGTTGTTCTAGCATAATTTCTCCTTGTTTTTCTTTATATTAAAATAAAATAGGATATATTGCAATATTTATACGATAATTTTTATTTTGATGGTGGGATTTTCTTTTTTGTATATATTTTTTAAAAATTTGAAAGATATATTGCAATATATGAAAAATATGTTATAATAAAGGAAATGATAAGAGAATGTCTTAATATTTAAAAACTTTGTACGATAAAAATTTTTTTTTGAGGATAGATATGTTAAAAACACTTATAGGTGATAGAATTGTATTTAAAAAAGAATGTAGCTCTTGGGAAGAAGCAATAGAGCTTGGTGCTGCTTCTCTCTTGGAACAAGGATATATAAAGCAGGAATATACTGATCAGATTATTGCTCAAATAAAAGAATTTGGACCTTATATTATCTTAAGTGATGGAGTAGCAATGCCCCATACCCGTCCGGAACATGGAGCGATTAAAACAGGGATGAGCTTTTTAAAATTGGAACAAGGGATATTGTTTCCTGATACGGAAATTCCCGTTACCTTACTGTTTACTCTTGTTGCAGCAGATAATGATGCTCATTTGGAAGCGATGATGCACCTAGCGGATCTTTTAGGAGAAGAAGATATTCTTGTTCTATTACAAAATGTTTCTACCACAGAAGGGTTATTAAAAATTATTATGTAAGGAGTATGCGATGGCAAAAATTCATGAAATTACTCGAGAATCTTGGATTTTGAGTACCTTTCCAGAGTGGGGGACATGGCTTAATGAAGAGATAGAAAATGAACGTGTGGCTTCTAATACGGTTGCCTTATGGTGGTTAGGATGTACTGGTCTTTGGATCAAATCGGAGCAAGCAACAAATATTTGTATCGATTTTTGGTGTGGGACGGGGAAACAATCTCACGGAAACGGAAAAATGAAAAAAGGACATCAAATGCAACGAATGTCCGGATGTCAGGAAATGCAACCAAATTTACGTGCTCAACCTTTTGTTCTAGATCCTTTTGCTATTAAAAAGCTAGATGCAGTTGTTTCAACGCATATTCATTCCGATCATATTGATCCTAATCTTGCTGCTGCCGTGATGCAGAATTGTGATGAATCGGTTAAATTTATCGGGCCGAAAGCTTGTGTTGAATTGTGGATCAAATGGGGTGTACCTAAAGAGCGTTGCGTGGTATTGAAACCAGGAGATTCTGTTAAGATTAACGATGTCGAAATTTACGCTTTAGAGGCTTTTGATCGTACCTGTCTTGTTACTGTTGATGACGATGTAGTATTATCCGGACAAACAGTGTTGAATATGGATGAAATGGCTGTTAATTATCTTATTAAAACGAGTGGTGGTAATATCTATCATGCAGGTGATTCCCATTATTCCAACTTTTTTGCGAAACACGGTAACGAACATAAGATTGATGTTGCCTTAGGGGCATTTGGAGAAAATCCACGAGGGATTACGGATAAAATGACATCTTCTGATATTATTCGGATGGCGGAAAGTTTAAATACAAGTGTTGTTATTCCTGTTCATCATGATATTTGGTCAAATTTTCAAGCAGATACGAATGAGATAGTTATGCTTTGGAAGATGAAAAAAGATCGGCTTCAATATCAGTTTCATCCTTTTATTTGGCAAGTGGGCGGTAAGTATACTTATCCTACAGATAAAGGTAAGGTCTTCTTTCAACATTATCGAGGATTTAGTGATATCTTTTCTGTAGAAACGGATGTTCCTTTTCAATCATTTTTATAATAATATCGGAGGTACTTAATTATGGAAGTATTATTGCAGATTTTTAATTTTTTTACGAATAATATTCTTACAAAACCTGAGTTTTTTGTAGGTCTTATTGTACTTATTGGCTATATGTTATTGGGCAAGCCTTGGTATGAATCCTTTGGTGGATTTATCAAGGCAACAGTTGGTTATATGATTCTAAACGTAGGTGCTGGCGGATTGGTTGTGACGTTTCGTCCTATTTTGGCGGGATTAAACGGACGCTTCAATTTAAATGCGGCAGTAATTGATCCTTATTTCGGATTAAATGCCGTGAATGCCGCTTTAGAAAATATTGGTGTTGTTACCTCTTTTACTCTTGCAGCACTTTTAGTTGGATTTTTTTGGAATATTCTTTTAGTGGCACTACGAAAATTAACTAAATTAAGAGTCTTATTTATTACCGGACATATTATGGTTCAGCAGGCGACTACAGTAACATGGATTGTATTTTTTGCCGCTCCTTTCTTAAGAAATACTACGGGAGCTGTATTAGTAGGCTTGTTAGTGGGTACCTATTGGGCGGTTTCTTCTAATTTGACGGTGGAAGCGACAGAACATCTAACAGATAATGCAGGGTTTGCTTTAGGACACCAACAACAATTTGCCGTTTGGGCAACAGATAAAATTGCACCTAAGCTTGGAAGTCCTGATGAAGGTTTGGAGCATATTCAATTACCTGGTTGGCTTAGTATGTTTAATGATACCGTTGTTGCGACAGGGGTATTGATGTTAGTGTTCTTTGGGATTATTATGGGAGTTTTAGGGGAAGATTATATGAGATCTTTAGATAGTGGTTTCGCTAGTACGATTGCT
This sequence comes from Brevinema sp., assembly GCA_051658845.1. Lineage (GTDB taxonomy): Bacteria > Spirochaetota > Brevinematia > Brevinematales > Brevinemataceae > Brevinema_A. The sequence goes on from JBOFNI010000121.1 coordinate 7,200, forward strand.
TTTCCTACTTATATTTTGTCAAAATCCTTACTGTTTGCCGTTTATCTAACGATTCTTCGACAAGGTGTCCGAATGTTTGTTTCGGAAATGACAGAATCGTTCCAAGGAATTTCTGAAAAACTTCTTCCTGGTGTAATGCCTGGAGTAGATTGTGCGGCAACTTATGGATTTTCACACCCTAATGCGATTTTGTGGGGATTTATTCTAGGGGCAATCGGACAATTTATTGCAATAGTTGGATTATTGGTCTTCCAATCACCTATTATGATTATTCCAGGCTTTGTTCCCTTGTTTTTTGATAATGCAACGATTGCTGTATATGCCAATAAAAGAGGTGGTGTCAAAGCTGCTACGATTTTGCCCTTTATTTGTGGAGTTCTTCAAGTATTTGGTGGAGCTTTTGCCGCATGGTATTTCCAATTGTATCAATTTGGAGGTTGGCATGGAAACATTGATTTTTCTACCGTTTGGCCTGCTATCGGAGTCGCTTTGAAAATTAGTCCTGTTGTTGGATCGATTGTTACCATTGTTATTATGTTGATTATTCCACAGATCCAATATCAACGAAATAAAGAAAATTATTGGAGAAATGAAAAGATATAATCGGAGGTATCGATGAAAGTATTAGTATCTTGTGTTAGTGGGATGGGTTCCAGCCAAATGATTAAAATGAAGATTAATAAAGTTTTTACAAAGCTAGGACTAACTGCTACTATTGACCATTTAAGTATTGGGGAAGCAAAATCAGTGGCTAATAATTATGATGTGATTTTTTGTTCGCTTGTCTTAGTAGAAAATTTTAAAGTAAAGGATACCACCAAAGTGATTGGATTGAAAAACCTTCTTTCCGAAGTAGAAATAGAAGAAGCAATAAGAACCCATCACTTAATTTAGGAGAATCATATGCCACTATTACAATTAGCCTTGGACAACACATCTTTAGAAGAAGCGTTGGAAAGCACGTGTATTCTTGCATCTGAAATTGATATTATTGAGGCCGGAACAGTCCTGATGACAACAGCAGGAACGCAGGCATTACGAGTGTTAAGAGCTTTATATCCAGATCATATTCTTGTTTCCGATATTAAAGTTGCCGATGCTGGAGGACTACTTGCTAAAACAATGATCGGAGAAAACGGGGCAAACTGGATGACGGTTATCTGTGCAGCACCTATTGCCACTTTTGAAACAGCACTCAAAGAAGCTCAAAAATACCCTAATGGGGATATTCAAGCGGAGTTATTTGGTAACTGGACTTTTGAAGAGGCTAAGGATTGGCGTAGTATTGGGATCAAGCAAGCGATCTATCATCGTGGAAGAGATGCTCAAGCAGCAGGTCAGAATTGGGGAAAAGAAGATATTGGTAAAATAAGCAAACTGGCGGATATGGGGTTTGAAGTTTCGGTAACAGGAGGATTAGAAATAGCGGATCTTCATCTTTTTCAAGGGATTCCCATCAAGGCGTTTATTGTTGGAAGAACATTACGTGATGTCCCTGATCCTATTGCAACAGCCCGAGCATTTAAAGAAGAAATTCATAAATGGTGGTAGTCTATAGTTTGGTTTTTATGAAAAAGCGATCTCCAAAGAAATTTCTTTGGAGGAATTATTACGGATAATGAAAGCACTAGAATTTGATTTTATTTTGCAAAAAGTGAATAATGCTCATTATTATTTAAAACAAAAATTATAAAAAGGTATGTGTAATGCCTATATCACAAAAAGAAATAATACTTCATATTATATTGGAAAATAAGAGAATTTCTCATAAAGAATTATCAAAAATCTGTCACTTATCCCTTCCAACAATCCGTAAAATTACAGATGAGCTTGTTACAGAAAAAAAAGCTAGTTATATTTATGGGGGGATAAAACAATATGAAGCTTCTAATGAAGAGCAACACTCGGATTTTCATATTATAGCTCAAGAAGCAGTCAAACTAATCCATGAAGGAGATTCTATTTTTTTAGGACCTGGGAAAACAGTCGCTTCTATATGTTACTATTTAAAAGATTTTCGGAATTTGGTGGTTTTTACCAATTCTTTTTATGTGATTGAAGCATTAAAAGAGATGTCACATATCGTTGTCGTCGTAATTGGAGGTTTTTATCAGAGAACCAATAATTGTTTTTCTTTACTGGATCAATTGCCTAATGTGAATATTTCTAAAATTTTTATTAGCGGTGCAGGTGTTGATCCCAAACGTGGAATCTACCATAGTGTTCCCTCAAATAGGCATACGGAAGAGGTTTTTGCAAGACAAGCCCAGCAGGTTATTTTACTTGCCGATAAATCAAAATTTGGTGTTGAAAAACCTTTTGTACTCATGCCTATTGATCTTATTGATTGTGTTGTGACTACTGATGATCTCTTAGAACAATATCGTATCGAATTCCAAAATAAAAATATTAAGGTGATTTTAGCAAGAATCTAACAAATATTAAATTATGGTATAAAAATTATCTCTAATTATATATTTCTGTGTTCTTAATAATATTTTTTATTTTAAGATCTAAGCAAAAGAAAGATATTGATTTTTTTCAAATGCTTTATTATAATAAAGGATAATAAGGAGTAAGCAATGAAGATTATTGTTACAAAAAATCATGCGGAATCTTGCCGTTTGGTTGCAGATATGATTGTTGATGTAGTCCAAGAAAAACCAGATGCGGTATTAGGATTGGCAACAGGTGGGACAGCGGAACAGGTATATGAAGAATTGGTGTCTTCATACGAAAATAAAAAAGTATCTTTTGAAAAAGTCAAAACGGTAAATTTAGATGAATATGTGGGTCTAACTCCAGAACACGATCAAAGTTATCGTTATTTTATGAATAAATTTTTATTTGATAGAGTAAATATAGATAAAAAAAATACTTATGTGCCTGTGGGTAATTTAGATCCTCAAACGGTTCTTAAAGAATTTCAACACAAACTGGCAGACACACCAAGGGATCTTCAATTATTAGGTGTCGGACCTAACGGTCATATTGCTTTTAACGAACCCGATAGCTACTTACATGGAATGGCTCATATTGTTAAAATAGCTGAGGCGACAATCAAAGCCAATGCTCGATATTTTGCCAGTGAGGCAGATGTCCCAAAAACGGCATTTACCCAAGGAATGGGAGATATTTTAAAAGCAAAAAAATTAGTGTTATTGGCTACCGGAGCAAATAAAGCAGAAGCAATGAGTATTCTCTTGATGGGGGATCAGGTTACGACACAATGCCCGTGTACTTTTCTCAAACTTCATCATGATGCGACGGTTTTTCTTGATCAAGCTTTAGCAGATATGATTGGTTATAAGCGATAATTGATATTTATTAGGAAGCTAATTATATTAGTTTTATTGTTGGTATTTTTCTCTTACTGGTAATCAATTTAATAATAAGATAAATAATACTATTTCAAAATTTATCAGTTTTGAGATAGTATTATTTTTTTTATTGCTTTTTTTTTATTAAGGTATATAATGTATGATATGATAATTATATTGAGGAGTATTGTAATGAAAAATTTAGATGGATTTTTAAAGTATGTCAACGCTTTTGCTGCTTCAAAAGTTGTTACGGCTATTAAGGATGGGGTGATTATTGTTACTCCTTTTACCATTGTAGGGTCATGTTTTTTATTGATTGCGAATCTCCCTATTCCCGGTTATCAGGAATTTATGAATAATATTTTTGGTCTTGGTTGGGATGAAGCATTTTATCAGGTGGTAGGATCTACGTTTGATGTATTAGCAATGATTGGGATCTTTGGGATAACCTCAACTTATGTGAAAAATGAAGGGTTTTATGGAGTGCCGGCAGGATTGTTGGCTATCGTTTGTTTGTTTATTATTAATAATCATTTTGTTATTATGGATGATGTGGTTGTTTCTGCAGTGCTTCCTAAAGAATTTTTAGGAGGTAAAGGAATGATAGGAGCGATTGTTATTGGATTATTTGTTGGCTATGTCTATTCTTTATGTCTAAAGAATAATCTGAAAATTACTCTTCCAGACGGAGTTCCACCGGCTGTTGCTGTTGCCTTTGCCAATCTAATCCCATATATGATTGTGATTACCATTATGGTAATCTTCTTTATCCTATTTAAAGTATGGTTTAACGCAACATTTTTAGAAATTGTTTACGATACCATGCAAATCCCATTACAAAATATATCCTCTTCGTTAATGGGAGCGTTTTTGATTCCATTAATTATATCATTACTATGGTGGGCTGGGATTCATGGTAGTATTATTGTCTCTGGAATTTTAGGACCTATTTTTCTGGCAAACGGTCTTGCTAATCAAAAACTAATGGATAATGCAGAAATATTAGTTGCTGGAGACAATGCTTATATTGTTACGTCCCAGTATGTAGATCAATATATTACCGTAACAGGAGCGGGATTTACACTAGGTTTGGTTTTGTTAATGCTTTTTAAATCAAAATCAACCCAGTATAAAGAACTAGGTAAGCTTTCTCTTATGCCTGGCTTGTTTAATATTAATGAGCCAGTGTTATTTGGAACCCCAATTATTTTTAATCCTTATATGTTTATTCCTTTTATTTTAGCTCCTCTTAGTTCCTCTTTAATTGTTTATTTTTCTATAGCAATAGGATTTTTACCGACGTTTGGGGCAGTGGTTATTCCTTGGACAACTCCAATTGTAATTGGTGGCTTATTAATTGGAGGTTGGAAAGCAGCCTTTGTACAGGTAATTTGTCTTGCGGTAACGACCTTAATCTATTTTCCATTTTTCCGACTAATGGATAAACAGGCTATAGAAAATGAAAAGCAAAACTAAGAACAGTAAGTATAACTGTTCTTAGTTTTAGTAAAAATGGTATTTTTTTTGAAATAAAAATTGATCTGTTGATTTTTTATAAAAGTATATAGACTATTATTAATAGTTTATATACTTTTATATTGAGGGGGGTATGATGAGTAATTTAGATAGAGTATTACAGTGTGTTAATATGTTTGCCGCATCAAAAGTTGTTGTTGCTATTAGGGATGGTATTGTTGCTATTGGACCTTTTGTACTTGTGGGATCAATGTTTTTGCTTATTATAAATATCCCTATTCTGGGTTATCAAGAATTTATGACAAATATTTTTGGTAATGGTTGGAAGGAGTTATTTTATCAAGTAATAGAATCTACTTTTGAAATATTAGCGATTATTGTCGTCTTTGGAATTACCAGTACTTATGTACAAAATGAAGGATTCTATGGAGTACCGGCGGGCTTATTGGCAATTGTTTGTTTATTTATTATGAATAATCATTTTGTTAAGGTAGATGATATAGTGGTTTTTGGGGTGCTTCCTAAAGAGTTTTTAGGTGGTCAAGGAATAATAGGGGCAATACTACTGGGATTGTTTGTGGGTTATGTATATTCTTTGTGTTTGAAGTATAATTTAAAAATTACCCTTCCCGAAGAAGTACCGCCGGGAGTGGCAACGGCATTCTCCAATCTTATTCCTTTTATGATCGTTATTACAATAATGGCCATATTATTTGTATTAATAAAAACGGTCTTTAATCAAACATTTTTAGAAGTAGTTTATAAAATCCTACAGATTCCTTTACAACATTTTTCGTCTTCATTAATAGGAGCTTTTTTGATTCCGATATTAGTCTCATTATTATGGTGGACAGGAATGAATGGAGGGGCTATTATATCTGGGATTTTAGGACCTATTTTGATGGCAAACAGTATTGCGAATCAAAAACTGATGGATAATGCAGAAATATTAGTTACGGGAGATAATGCTTATATTGTTACAGCACAATATTTTGATCAATATATTTCGGTAACTGGATCAGGATTTACCCTAGGCTTAGCAATATTAATGCTTTTTAGAGCCAAATCGCCTCATTATAAAGAAGTAGGAAAGTCGGCTTTTATGCCTGGATTATTTAATATTAATGAACCGATTTTATTTGGGACACCGATTGTTTTCAATCCTTATATGCTAATTCCCTTTATACTAGCTCCTTTATCTTCATCCTTAATTGTGTATACGGCTATCTCAACAGGTTTTTTAGCACCGTTTGGAGCTATTTTGGTGCCATGGACGACACCAATTATAATTGGTGGATTAATTATTGGAGGGCCTAAAGCAGCCTTTGTACAGTTGGTTTGTCTTGTTGTAACGATTTTCATCTATTTTCCATTTTTCCGATTAATGGATAAACAAGCTATGGAGAACGAAAAGCAGAAAGTATGTATAGACCACAATAAACCATCATAACAAAAAAATAGCACCCTTTAAGGGTGTTATTTTTTAGCAACTTGTCATCTATAAAAATATATTCCTACTTAGTAAAGTGAATGAATTTCTGAAATTTCTAACAGGATTTTATCAATATCTTTTTTAAGATTCGTATTTTTAGTAATTTCTTGTTCAATTTTTTGGGTAGCTCTCAATACTGTACTATGGGATTTATTAAATAACGAGCCTAATTCTGTTGACGTATTTTTAGTATATTTAGCGGAAATAAACATCGCAATCTGTCGAGGATAGGATTTGGAATGTAATTTACTATCTGATTTAATATCGCTTGATTTAATACCAAAATATGAAGCAACCGCTTTTTGAATTTCCGATACCGAAATATGATTCGGAATAACAATATTGATTTTATCACTCAAGACTTCTTTCGTTAATTTAAGTGAAATATCTTTTTTCTTGAGATCGGCATAAGCAAATAATTTGATTAAGGCACTTTTGAGTTCTCGAATATTATGATCAATTGTTTCTGCAATAAGATCAATAATTTTGTAATCAATTTTATGATTTTCTTTTTGTGCCATATCCAATAAAATTGCTTTACGTGTTTCAAAATCCGGATTTTTCAAATCAACTTCCAAACCCCCAGCTAAACGAGTCCGAAGACGAATCTTAAGGTCTTTAAGCTTTTTAATAGGACGATCTGAAGTAAATACCATTTGAACACCATGAGAAATCAGTGTATTAAAAATATTTTCTAATTCATCTGTCGTAGAATGTCGGGATTGGATGCCTTGAATGTCGTCAATAACTAAAAGGTCACAAGATCGATATTTTTTTCGAAAATTGTTCATTGATTTTTTTTGTAAATGTTCGATAAAATCATTTGTGAAATCTTCACTGGTAACCAATACAACTTTTGCTTGAGGAAACCGATGTAGAAATTGATGAACAATCGCTTGTGCTAAATGGGTTTTTCCTGTACCCATTGGTCCTGTAATAATCAAAGGATTATATTTAGGATTGTCTGCAGAAATTTGGGCTGCCTTATAAGGAAAATCATTACAGTTCCCAGGAATATAATTCTCAAACGTATAATCTAAGGATAATCCCGGTAAAGATGCTACTGTAATTTCTTCTGTAGGGCGTTCCTGTTGTTTTTTGGCAAGAATATCAACACGAAATTCCCGATGAAGATCTTGTTGGGAAAGGTATTCTTTAAGAAGATCGACACAGGTATTCTCAAACCAACCTTTGGTAAAGGAGTCTTCTGCAGAAAGTACGATAATTTGATCATTTTGATGTTCTTTAAATTGAATGCGTTTGAGTAAAGGTCTTGAAAAGCTATCATCAAAAGATTGCTCAAGATATTGCTGTAATAAATTCCATAGTTCCATGAAAAAGAATCCTTGTGTTTATATTTAAGAGAAGAGAATGTGACTATTCCACCTCAATCTATGCTTATTATTATATTTTTTTTATAAAAAATCAAGCCCTTTCAAACCCTTAAAAAATAAGAGTATTAATTGTGCAATTTTGACTTTTTTTGTCCGTATAATTGCACAATTGATATAATACAATCTCTATAAACCATTATATTTTATTATTTTAAATACCAATTTTGTATCGGTTTTTTTTCGCACAAAAATATATGAATTGTGCGATTTTTATTAAAAAATTTTTATTTTTTTAATAAAAACAGATTAAACTAAAAAAATAAAATTTAAATTATTAAGGCTTGTATTTTATTAAAAAGTAGGCTATACTATTTTAGATAAACAAGATCAAGAATAAATAGGAGAACTTACATGTCTTTTCAAGTGGATCACATTGCAGGTTTAGCAAATTTACGTTTAAATGATTCCGAAAAACAAGCTGTTGCTGAAAAAATGGAAGGAATTTTAAAATTTGTTGAGACAATTGTTAATTTAGATTTAGGAGACCATAAAGTTAGTGTATCTAGTTATGAATTACCGACTGTATTAAGAGAAGATACAATCGGATTAACTCTTTCTTCAGAAGCATTAGCAATTAATGTTCCAAAGTTAGATGATTCTTCTATTATTGTACCACAGGTTATCCAAAAGTAATGTTATCCTTAGAGCATAAAATTTTTACCGTGAAGGATTTCAAAGAAGATTTACCAAAAAACCAAGAGATTGTGATCGATATGGGTTGTGGTCATGGAGATTATATGCTCGCTCACTGTAGCGATTCTACATTTTGGATTGGTATTGATATTTCCCTAAAGCGGATTATTAAAACAAAGAACCGCTTATTAAGGGAACATTATGAGAATTTTATCTTATTTGCCGATGATGGACAAGATGTTCTTTCGGTTTTATCGGCATCTTCGATAGATACTATTCATATAAATTTCCCCGATCCTTGGTTAAAGCAATGGAAAAATAGGCTTTTTCGGCCTTCTTTTGTTGCTGATTTATTACGGGTTTTAAAAGTAGGGGGGACTTTGTCTTTTGTTACCGATATCAAAGAATACGCTGATTCGGTAGCACAGATTTTAACACATTATCCCCAATGGACAAGTTTATTTGCACCTGTGGTTCAAGAAAATATTTTTGAAAGTTTTCCTACATTATTTTACCGTAAGATGAGTCCTTTAAGACCAATATCTTACTTAAAATTCCGTAAAATTTAAATAAAATACAATAGTTATCCAAATAAAAGGAGGTTTGTATGCCACATTTTATCAATGATTCCTGTATCAACTGTGCCGCATGTGAAGCTGTTTGCCCTGTAACTTGTATTAGTGAGGGAGACGGTGCCCGTGTTATCGATGAAAGTATTTGTATCGACTGTGCTTCTTGTGTTGCCGTATGTCCAGTTGACGCTATACACGTTCGCTAGACAATTAATAGCGAGCAAAATAAAACAAAATATCCTGTATTAACAGGATATTTTGTTTTATTAATTCTATTTTTTATTAAAGATTTATATAATCAATAACCGATCAATAAAGAGTATAATATATTGGAGCAGATAAATTAAACATACGGAGCATTATTGTGAAAAAAATTATTGTCTTAATAACGATTTTTTTTAGTTTTTCTATATTATTTACCCAAAACACTCCCGGTTTAGATACATCTCTTGATTCTATCTGGAATCAAGCACAAAATCCAAGAGTACTACAAAATTCTTCACCGGAAATGTTGGGTAGAGAAAAATTCCCGTTGATACCACCAACTCCTAGCCGGAAAATCCCTGGGGATTCTGAAATTTTACTTCCGATTGAACGAACAGAAGGTCCCCTGAATGCTGCACCAAATGATTCTCGTGCTTATATTCTTTATAATAGAGCAATGATTGCATTCCAAAATCAACAATACGAACAATCGCGGACACTTTACCGTGAATTAATCAGACTTTATCCGGATTCCAGTTATACTCCTTATGCACTTTATGTCCTTTCCTTATCCGAAACAGATTTTCGTAGAAAAATCAGAATCCTCTTAACCATCAAAGAGAGGTTTCCAAATTTCCCTCATCGTAACGTTATTTTAGACAGTTTAGGAGATATCTATTATCTTTTAGGAAGTCATGATGCTGCTGAAGAAGTTTTGGTTCAATCTGATAGTTATTATTCTACATACCTGAGAGCAATGATTGCAATGGACAATCAACGTCCTAATAGAGCTATTACTCTCATTCGAGAAGCCTTAAAAAAAGCGCCCGATAACGAAGCGTCTTATAAAATATACCTTCTTTACTCGGAAGCCTTACTGGCATTAAAATCCTACAATAACGCTCTTATTGTTCTTAAAAAAGCTTCAGAGTTACGGGCTTGGGCTTATGATAACGGAGGATCAATCCTTCTAAATGCTGGTAAAGCTTTTTATCATGACAATCGTTTTCGAGAAGCTCTTTATACCTTTGGTGTACTTCGTCTTCGGTTTTCTCGTTCTACCGAAGCGCGGTTGGCAGATCAATATATTGATGCTCTAAACAAAAAAGGAATTGTGAACATGATTACCGTTCCTTGGATAGCCAATAGTTTTGATACTCTTATTAAAGAGCAACCTATTCGTCAATTAACTCCTCCTAGAGCTCCTAGTTTAGCGGACATTCAAGAAATGAACAATCTCCCCCTAGGTTCCGTACCGGAACCTAGTATAGACGATATTACTATTGTACCTCCGATGCCTATCCCTGTTCCACCACGAAATACATTTTCCGTTTTAGTGCCGATGACCAACGCCCCTCCTATAATCGATATTATTACCGTGACTAATTTAATTCAGCGAGAAATTACAAATACTGTTGCAGAATTATTAACCAATAGAATATTTGTCGTAGAAACAAACACCTTAACTAACAATTTTGCCTTAATAAACCAAGCATCTATTACTAATGTTGTTACTAACGTTGTCCAAGTTTGGGAAACAAATAATATTGTATCTTATGAACCAGTAGTACTTTGGCAAACAAATTACCGTAATATTAATATCACTAATCTTGTTACTAATATTGTTGATTACGTGGTCACTAATGAACGTATCGATCTTATCCCTCTCCAAAAAACAAATTACAATTTTGTCAACCGCCCACAAGATCTTACCAATGTTATTTACCGAGATATTACCAATAGATACCTCGAATATGGACTTAATAACTCCACAAACTGGAGAGAAGACATTATTCGGAAAGAATTTATTGAGATTGTTCCTGCTTGGAAAACAACTTATCAGTCTATTGATACTAATGTATTAGTTACTAATACTATTACCGAGATTGTTACTAATAAACGATTAGAGCTAGTACCACGATGGATTTCCAATATCAGAACCAATGACGCTTTGGAGCTTGTTGACAGTATAATTACCAATACCCGATTAAGAATTGCTCCACGATGGATTACCAATTATCAGATTATTCAAACTAACATGAGAGATGTCGTCATTACTAATATTTTAAATACCGTGCAAACCAATCTGATTGAACAGGTCATTACCAACGTTTTAAATCCTCGTCAAGACCGCACTAATATTATTACCAATTTATCACAAGAAGTCGTAACCAATTTTATTGATGAGCAAGGTATGGGAGAATTATTATATAATAATGCAGAAATAGAATTCGCTCCTATTGAAGTCACTGATATGTTTGATAATATTGACAATGAAGATCAACAAGCTCTTATCACCGAACCAATCTATACTAGAGCTATTGAAGAAGAGCAAGTTAAATTTGTATCTCAAGAAATCGCCCATTTAGAATCCCTTGCATCCCAAATGGCAGAAAAATCCGCTGGGATTGCTGGAGAATACGGTTTTTCAAGTAATAAAGGATATGTGCTTCGTATTGCTGAATTGAGGGATCTTTCTGTTGCCAATATTATCTTAAAGGATATTGAACAATTAAATTTAGGAATCTCTGTTGGGATTTATTATAGAGAATCATTATATTTCGTAGAAATGCGTTCTATTAAAGAGCGAAAACAAGCAGAAACAATCTTCCAACATTTATACCAGCTAGGTTATACCGATATCCAACTTTTTGAACAATATGAAGTGACTGAATATCAAGAATAACAAATAAAAAAACTTCCTAAATTTTAGGAAGTTTTTTTATAGACAAAAATTGATAAACTAAGTATAATATGATGATAAACAATTTGGAGGAATTGTGGCTAAAAAAACGCCTATGGATCACCAATACGAAACCATCAAAATAAATCATCAAGACAAAATTCTCTTATTTCGTTTAGGTGATTTTTATGAAGTGTTTCATGACGATGCTTTAGCAACAGCAAAGATTCTTAATATTGCTCTTACCAAACGACACGACAAGCCTATGTGTGGATTTCCCCATCATGCATTAGAACAGTACGCTTATAAACTGGTAGAAGCTGGACATAAAGTAGCAATTTGCGAACAAGTAGAAGATGCGTCTGTTGCAAAAGGGATCGTAAAAAGAGAAGTCGTTTCTATTCTTACTAAAGGTACTTGGACAGAAAACCCTCTCTTAGATCGTTCAGTTAATTCTTTTCTTGCGGTGTTTACTTATCTGGAAAAAGAGCTTGCTATTGTTTTTTCTGATATTTCAACAGGAGATATTATTATTCGATCAACGACAGATACCCAACCACTCTCCTTTTTATCTGATGAACTTATGCGTTATACCCCCGTAGAAAGTTTATGTAGTACCCAATTTGCTTTAGATTTTTCGATTCAAGAAGAATTAAAAATCTATCAAGAAAGTCTGCGTATTCTCGACCCTGTATATTTTCACGATACTCCTTTATTTGACGCTTATAAAAATAGAGAAAAAGTATTTTTTCAAAAGGTTTCTCTTGCTAAAGAACATGCTTTAAAAGGACTGTTCCACTATCTAGAAGAAAATTACTTTACTATTGATTCTATCAAACATATTCTTTCCCCTGTAGAATTACAAGAAAATGATACCCTACTAATGAATGAAGATACCATGAGACATTTAGAATTAATCACCGGTAATTCTTCCGATAAAGGCTCTCTTTTTTCTATTCTCAACAAAACCAAAACAGCACCCGGAGCGAGAAAATTACGGCGTTTATTGGTAGCTCCTTCTGCTTACCTACCGGAAGTTGTTCGTCAGCAGAATCGTACGGAATATTTGGTACATTTAGCAGGACAAACTGTATCCGAAATTCTCAAAGGAATCAGTGATTTGGAACATTTATCGGCAAGACTTATTACTGGAAAAATTCTCCCTAAAGAGTGTCTTGCCTTAGCGGATTCGATAGAAAAATCGGAGAAACTCAAAAGGTTTTTATCCTCCGCTTCTCCTTTTCAAGATTACCTCGCCACTCTTCACCCTTTAGATCACCTTGTTGCTTCTATTCATCATTATCTTAATCCGGAATGCTTCAATAGCATTGACGGGAATACCATCCGAGTAGGGATTCATAAAGAATTAGATTCTTATCGAGATATTTTAGAAAATGGGAAAAATTTCTTGATTCAATTACAGACAGAAGAACGTATTAATACAGGGATTAATACGTTAAAAATTGCCTATAACAAAATATATGGTTATTATATTGAAGTATCCAAAACGGGGGCTCAAAAAGTACCGGCACACTATATCCGTAAACAAAGTCTTGTTAATGCAGAACGCTATACAATTCCTGCCTTAGATGAATTTGAAAATAAAATCAATAAAGCAGAAGCAATTATTGTGAGATTATCAGGGGAAATCTACCAGCAGTTAATCCAAGAACTTCAACAAGATTACCAAAAAATTCTTCCTTTAGCGGAATTTATTAGTGAAGTAGATCTAAGGAACAGTCTGGCACAGGTAGCACGAAGTAATCGCTACCAAAAACCAACAATCAATGATCAGTTTAACTGGACAATCAAAGACGGTCGTCATCCGATTATCGAAGTCCTGCTTCATAAAGAACAATTTATTGCAAATGATACGACGATCGATCAAAAAAAATCACGGATTTCTATTGTAACCGGTCCTAATATGGCAGGAAAATCTACTTATTTACGCCAAAATGCCCTCTTTGCCGTGATGGCTCAAATAGGCTCTTATCTTCCTGTATCATCAGCGGTGATAGGTGTTGTTGATCGAATTTTCACTAGAATCGGTGCGTCTGATGATTTAGGTGCTGGTCGTTCTACCTTTTTTGTAGAAATGCAAGAAGCAGCAACCATCCTCAACAAAATGACTCCGAGAAGCCTTGTGATTATGGATGAATTGGGGAGAGGTACTTCTACCTTAGACGGACTAGCTCTTTCTTGGTCTATTTTAGAATTTCTCCTGTTTCATCCCAATAAGCAAGGAAAAGTACTCTTTTCTACCCATTATCATGAACTCACTGAGTTGGCACAATTCAATAGTGTTCAAAATCTCTGTATGGCAATTAAAGAAAGTAAAGGAAAACCGATATTCCTCCGAAAAGTAATCGAAGGAAAAGCCTCAAAAAGTTATGGAATCCACGTTGCCGATATGGCAGGAGTCGATCCATCTATTATTAAAAGGGCAGAAGAAATTTTATCTCAGTTAGAAAAAGGAGTGTTTTTTAACAATAAGAAATTACCAGAGCAAACCTTATTTCCCAACCCTTCTAAAAATACTGATGATGTACTATATCAGAAAATCCGCAGTATTGATCCCAACTCCCTAACGCCGTTGGACGCTTTAAAAATTATTTACGAATTAAAACAACAGGAACAAAATATCGATGAAGAATAAATCAATCATTTTTCATACCTTAGCTGTTAGTTGCACTCATCTTGATTACAAAAAATTATCGGAGCTGGGAGAACAATATCAACATCATGTTTCTTTTTCTTCATTAGCGAATCCAATCTCTAGAAAACATTTTTTCCATGTATTCTTAATCTCTCAACGGCATCATAATTATTTGGAAGTGATCCAAAAAGCAAGATTGGAGTTTCCCAATTCTATTTTTGTACTCTTAATAGAAGATTACTCTAATATACTTGCCATCCTCGAAACAAAAGAACTGTTCTTTTATCTTGATCTTAGAGATAATATTGAGTATTCTTTTCATCAGCTATGGCAGTGGTTGTTGATGATCGAATCCCAAAAACTTAACCTAAACAATGAACGTAATATTATTACTATTGCCGGAGGGTATTTATCACTCTCGGAAGAAAGTTACCAACGAAAAGAAAAAATTTATAAACTGACTAGAAAACAAATGAATCTTCTAAAAGTTTTATTGGAATACCGAGGAGAACCTGTTTCCCGTATTACCTTAATCGAACGGGTTTGGCCGACAGAAGAAAAAATCGTTACCGATCGAGTAATTGATACCAATATTGTTAACTTAAGAAAAATGTTTGGAGATCAAGAACGGAAATATCTTCAGACTATTTTTGGTCAAGGCTATCGCCTAAATTTAGAGTAAAGTATTCTTCTAACGCTCGATACAGTCTTCGTAAATTCTGTTTGGTATGTAGAGGAGAAAAATAAAGCACCTGACCTTGAAGATAAATTCCTCGTTGTAAAAAAAATAAAGAATCCAACTCCTTGTCACAGATGGCAAATCCCCGATAAGAACGAAATTTCGGATGAGAAAAGTTTAAGAATTTTTGTGGCTTATGAAAGAGTTTTGCCCCTTCTAACAGTAGTATTCCCTCATCAAAAGCTGGAGGGGGATAAGATATGTTTTCTTCTCCGGCAAGTACCCCTATTTTTTTCCCAGCAAAAGTATCAAGATAATGAAAACAATCCTCCCAATCCTGATACTCCCTTCGATACAAAAAACGACTGTGGACTTTTATCGCTGGAATCTTTAAAGATTCCTCCCATACTACAGTTTCCCAACAATGATTATAATCTTCAAACAACAAAAGATCACAATCTTCTGTCTCCGAACAATTGTTAATCTTTACTAAAATTATTGAAGGCTCTAACGGTTTTAATAAGTGATATAAATAATCACTGGTATAGGCCACTCTGCATGGTGATTTGTCAAGATAATGAAGAAAAAATACCATCATTTCTAAAAATGACGAAAAAAAACTAACATTGGAAGAAGAAAAGATCTTCTTCCAATGATTTTGTGTTTTTAATAAAAATTTGGAAGGTAAGCCTCCAGTATTTAATCCTGAGGATAAAGCGTTTTTGATAAATTTGGTCAATCTTGGTGGAGAATGCTGTAAGATTGTTCCTTGATTGAAATAAAAATCAATATATTTTTGCTCATCAAGATCGTACAAATAAACTTCTTTTGCTTTTTTCAAAATAAATGGTGCTGTATTAAAAGGTAAGTGATAAAGATGTCGTTGGGATTGTTTTTGTTGGTAACTTTCTGGATTAGCAAATAATGACACTGGGTTTTCCTGTCCTATATATTATCTTTGTCTGAACTGCTCTTTTAACAAGTAATACTTCAAATAATGATAAGAATTATTCTATCGTACTGCCATAAGCAGTATCATTAGAACAGTTAATTTTTCTAAGCTATTCTAAAATAAGCCTGTATTATAATATACAGGCTTATTGTTTATTTAGCATATTCGATGACTCGCATCTCTCGAATCAAGGTAACTTTAATCTGTCCGGGATATTGCATATTATCTTCGATTTTTTTGGCAATTTCACGGGCAATGATATAAGCCTGTTCATCTGAAACCTTATCGGGAACAACAAAAACCCGAACTTCTCGTCCCGCTTGAATAGCAAAAGCTTTTTCTACTCCTTCACAAGAGAGGGATAATTCTTCTAGTTGTTGCAAGCGTTTGATATAATCGTCAAATGATTCTCTTCTAGCTCCTGGGCGTGCTGCAGAAATCGCATCACAGAGCATGACGATTGATCCTTCGACATACTTACATTCTTCTTCACCGTGGTGACAAGCAATCGCATTGACAACCTGCTCGGATAAACCAAATTTACGTGCTACTTCCGCTCCGAGAATCGCATGTCCACCTTCTCCTGTTGATTTGATTGTTTTACCAATATCATGCAAAAGACAGGCAATCTTTACGGAATTAATATCAATTTTTAATTCTCCGGCTAACATACCACCAATATTGGCAACTTCAATGGAATGTTTGTAGACATTTTGCCCATAACTCGTTCGATATTTTAGGCGACCGATATAAGGGTACAATCCTCTAGGAAGATTGAGTTTTAGATCTTGACAGGCTTGTTTCCCAGCTTCGACAATTTCCAAATTAATATCATTTTGAACTTTATTAACGATTTCTTCGATCCTAGTCGGATGAATCCGACCATCTTGAACAAGTTTTTCGAGAGCAATACGGGCAATTTCTCTTCGATAAGGATCAAAAGAAGAAATCACAACGATCTCAGGTGTGTCGTCAATAATTAGATCCACTCCGGTAATCGATTCAAAAGAACGAATATTTCGACCTTCTCGTCCGATAATCCGACCTTTCATATCATCACTGGGTAAATTAACCGTTGTAATAAATTTTTCGGTAGCTATTTCAACAGCGTTTCGTTCTAAGCTGGTTACCAAAATTGCTTTGGCTTTTTGTTCCGCCTCTTCACGAGCTTCTTCTTCGATTTTTTGAATCAGGGGGACTGATTCCGCTCTGACATCCTCAAGAATTTCATCAATAAGCTGTTGCTTTGCTTCTTGGGCAGATAACTCCGCAACTTTTTCTAAAGCTTGTAAATGCTCTTTTTTGGCATCTAAGAGTGCTTTTTGAAGATTATTATTTTCTTCTTCTTTGTCTTTAAGGTTTTTTTCCCTTTTTTCTAAGGTGTCAAGTTTTTTGTCAAAAGAATCTTCCTTTTGTACTAACCGACGTTGCATTTGTTGGAGTTCGTTATTTCGTTCTCGTGTTTCTCTATCAAACTGCTTACGCTCTTCAAAGATTTTATCTTTAGCTTCTAAGAGAATTTCTTTTTTTCGTGATTCAGCATGCTTTTTTGCATCTTCAAGCACGGTCTTCGCTTTTTGTTCTGCCGAATGATACGACTTTTTAGCGATTATTACCCGAATCAGATATCCAAATAAAATTCCTATTAATGCAACACCGACCATGACAATTAAAGATCCTGTCGTTATTTGATTCATAAGTTTCTCCATATTATGACAGTTATTTGTTGATGATGTTCTATCGATTTTCCTAATAAAATACTACGCCCTTAGTCTCTTATTTAGTAAAATCTATGATCATATATTATATATTAAAAAATACTATTTTGTCAATATTTTCTTTATCTTTTTATTTAAATTAATGTTATAATTCTTGATCAGTAATTTGTCTATTATGAGTTATGATCAGTCAATATCTGTGTGATAATTATTGAAATGATCCTATTAATAAGATAATTAAAAACTGCCTATCGTCTAAACATATATCCTTATTTTATTAGAAGAAAAATTTTTGCTTGCTTTTTTATAGATTTTCAGCAATAATATAAAGGATATTTTTAAGGAGTCCTTATGCGTTTTTTATCAATTTACGGAAGCGATGGATTTAGAACTTTTAGCGGAATCCTCAATGGAAGATCTGCATACACTCCTGCTCAAATTCCGATCATTGATCCGGAGATCCTTACCGAAAGACATTTTGATCTTCGATTAGAAGCTGTTGTTTCGCCCTATACGGATAATCATCCTGCTCTCAAAAAAATACTCCCTGTAATCTCTTCCAAAATCGGAACACTCCACAAAGTTTCCGAGCAATATTCCGTATGGCGACCCAAATACCATTTGTCTTATTTAGGTCAACTCTTATTAGCTGCTTTAGGAGAAGAATTTTTATTGGACGATCTCAAAAAAAATCTCAATTTCATCGCTCATGAGGAAGACAGCGGAGAAGCATTCCAACACGCTTTTTCTTTGGAAAAAAAAGAAATCTATCTTCCTGCAGGAACGGAATATCATAAAGCGCCTCAAACCACCTATACTTTTTACAATCCAAACGACATTTCTGCGATAACCAATATTACCAAAACCCAATCATTTCGTTGCGATCATTATAATTTTTTCCGTATTCTTGGGCATATGGTAACGATACTAGAAGCCTTATACCACACCGAAGAAACTAGACAACGCTTTTATAATGATCCGGTAAGCCTTGTAATACCAGCAGATTCGATGGAGTATCTCCTTGCCGCTTTTTATCTTAGTAAATCGGCATTCCCAATCAAAAATATCTATGCTATTTCTCAACAACATCGGATGATTCACCAATTCCTCCAAAAAGGAGAATTTAAAATTACCGATAAAATTGCTTATAATATGCTGGAAATTTCTTTAGACCGTATGCTTTTTGAGCTTGCACGAGGATCCGTAGAAAAAATTGTATCGTGGAAAAAAGAACTAAGCAATAAGGGATATTTTCGAATTGATACTACTGCTTTAGACGGATTAAAAAAAATACAAGCTCATTTTGCAGGAAAACCCAGTAATATCCCCGATGATTTTTTGATCACACCAACAAGGCTTTCCGTATACGGATACCATCTTGCTCAAGAAACATCAGAACATCTCTTAGCTTTTGATCTTACAGAAGTTTAGCCCAAAACTCTCTCCCACACCTTTCGATAGATTATTGCTTTCTCTGTAATAGATTTTGGATAGGCTCTTGAAGAAGATGGCACACGATATAAGGTGATTGTTCTTGCTTGATATTCAAAATCTATCCCCTCCCCTACTGCCGGTATTACCGATAGATTAAAGTACTCTTTAAGAATCTCTGCTGAT
>JBOFNI010000122.1:0-6741 GCA_051658845.1 Brevinema sp.
GGAATCTCTTTCGATTTCTTTTCCTCCGGCTACTAAGATGTTTCAATTCGCCGGGTTCGCTTCCACATTCGTGGATGATGGAACATTACTCCCATCGGGTTCCCCCATTCGGATATCTACGGATCTACACCTTCTTGCAACTCCCCGTAGCTTTTCGCAGCTTTTCACGTCCTTCTTCGCTATATCAGTACCTAGACATCCCCTGTCTGACCCTTTCTCTCTTACTTCTTCCCTCACCTCAGTCATGCCTTTCTTTCTACTTCTTTAGTTTTTATAATTCAAATTCTAGCTTTTGTCGTACAATCTCAAGTCAATATTAGTCCATATACTCCACTCTCATCCGTAACGCCGAATGATTAACAATAAAGTCGGAAACCTCTAAATAATAAGGGTGATTTTCATAAGCTTCAACATCTTCCAGCACAATAACCATCGCTATATCTGCCACAACGGCAGTCGCATAGTTGTCTTGAAATTGATGATGATGTACTGATATATCGATAACAGCAGGAATTTCCTCTTTAATCAATTTTAATTTAGAAACAATCATAGAAATTATTTCTTGTTTATTTTTCCGTTCTCCAACAGAAATTAAAACATGTCTATGAAATTTTTTTCCACAAGATTTCAATTCACTCATAACAATTTTCAACCTTTCAAATTTATTAAGAAAAAAATGAAATTGGAGATGACAGGAATTGAACCTGCGACCCCCTGCGTGCAAAGCAGGTGCTCTACCAATTGAGCTACATCCCCATGCTTAGGTTCGGACGGGATCGAACCGTCGACCTCAGCCTTATCAGGGCTGCGCTCTAACCGACTGAGCTACGAACCTGTTTAACTAGGATAACATAACATAGGTGAGCGATACATTTCGTTTGATATACTTAAAGACTTGGTCTTCTCAACTCTTAAGAGTTTTTGATAGCTTTCTTTACCCTCTTACTATCCAAAGAGCTTGTCGCAGTCAAAATATCTCTATTCCAACCTTTCTCCTTAAGGAGGTGATCCTGCCGCACCTTCCGGTACGGCAACCTTGTTACGACTTCACCCCCCTTACCAGCCTCTCCCTAACAAGCCCCTCCCTTTCGGTTAGGGTAACCCACTTCAGGACAAACCAACTCGGGTGGTGTGACGGGCGGTGTGTACAAGGCCCGAGAACGTATTCACCGTAGTATTGCTGACCTACGATTACTAGCGATTCCGGCTTCATGCACTCGAGTTTCAGAGTGCAATCCGTATTGAGGTATAGTTTAATAGTTTCGCTCCATCTCGCGACTTCGCTTCCTTTTGTCTATACCATTGTAGCATGTGTGAAGCCCAAGACATAAGGGCCATGATGACTTGACATCATCCCCTCCTTCCTCCGACTTGTCGCCGGCAGTCTTTCCAGAGTCCCCACCTTTACGTGCTGGCAACTGAAAACAGGGGTTGCGCTCGTTGCGGGACTTAACCCAACATCTCACGACACGAGCTGACGACAGCCATGCAGCACCTGTATACGAGTCCGAAGACTGCAGTATCTCTACCACATTCCCGTATATGTCAAGCCTTGGTAAGGTTCTTCGCTTAGCATCGAATTAATCCACGTGCTCCACCGCTTGTGCGGGCCCCCGTCAATTTCTTTGAGTTTCACTCTTGCGAGCGTACTCCCCAGGCGGTACACTTACCGTGTTAACTACAGAACCACGCTCTCACGCAATTCTAAGTGTACATCGTTTACAGTGTGGACTACTAGGGTATCTAATCCTATTTGATCCCCACACTTTCGCACCTCAGTGTCAATCTCAGCATAGACAGTTGCCTTCGCCTTTGGTGTTCCTTCCCATATCTATGCATTCCACCGCTACACAGGAAATTCCACTGCCTTCCACCAGATTCTAGTCAACCGGTTCTGAATGCCTCTCTGAAGTTGAGCCTCAGTCTTTAACACTCAGCCTAATTAACCACCTACATGCCCTTTACGCCCAGTAATTCCGAATAACGCTCGTCCCTTACGTATTACCGCGGCTGCTGGCACGTAATTAGCCGGGACTTATTCATAAAGTACCGTCATCATTAGGGCATTTCCTCCCCAACTTATTCTTCCTTTATAAAAGAACTTTACAACCCGAAGGCCTTCTTCATTCACGCAGTGTCGCTCCGTCAGGGTTCCCCCCATTGCGGAATATTCTTGGCTGCTGCCTCCCGTAGGAGTAGGATCCGTGTCTCAGTACCCTTGTGGCCGGCCACTCTCTCAAGCCGGCTAACCGTCTTAGCCTTGGTCAGCCTTTACCTAACCAACTAGCTGATGGTACGCAGGCTCATCTATAGGTAAGGCAAACGCCCCTTTGATCTCTCGATATCATCCGGTATTACCCAAAGTTTCCCTTGGCTATCCCAGTCCTATAGGCAGATTCCTACGCGTTACTCACCCGTCCGCTACTCGCCATCAATAGAGCAAGCTCTATCATGCTGCCGTTCAACTTGCATGCCTAAAACACACTGCCAGCGTTCATTCTGAGCCAGAATCAAACCCTCCATTATCTTTATATCATATCTTAATATCACATAAATCAAACTTCCGTCTTCTCCCCAAAACTATTCTGTATTCGCTCACCTCTGTCATGCCTTTCCCATAACCCACTTCACTAAGTAAGTTATCTATTATAACACATCTTAAACACCCTGTCAATACCTTTATAAAAAAAATAGTTTTACACTCTGTTCAAGATGGTTTCTTATTTAATAACAAGTTTACCTTTTTTTACAAATTTTCGGATTACTGCATCAAAACCAAAACGGTCAATCGTTTTTAATACTTTGGCACAGACTTTTAAAGTAATTTTTTCACCGTTCTCTGAAATAAAAGTTTTTTTCTGTAAATTTGGTACCCATTTTGTACGGGTTTTTCGATGAGAATGGGAAATATTATTCCCAAACATTGGTTTTTTACCGGATAACTCACATTTTCTTGACATATTTCCCTCGTTTATCTAAGACAGTTAATTATTATACAATAAAAAAATAAAACAATCAAGGATTTTTTAAAAAATAATTAAATAATTTTTAACAGAAAAATATAAACTGATAATTTTCTATAATAATCTATATTTTCGATATACAATACCGTATTTTACTGAGAAATGTCATACTAATTGTTATATCATCAAAAAATGCCAAAGTTACTTATACATTTAAAATATCCTATTGACTCTAAAATTAGTATAGAAACCATAAATCTTTTTTCCATATAACCTTAGAAAGATTTACCTACCCTGTAACAATAGACAATATATTGTCATGAAAATTATTGCTAAAGAAATTCTCAAGAGAGAATCTATGTTTTGATAAAAAGGATTCTTTATCATTGATGACTTAAGTAAGAAAATACTATATTTATACTCATCTACAGTCTATATAGGTTCCAAAATAGACCCCTAAAACTCAACACATCATATTTAGGAATAAAGCTTTCTGTTCGTTTACAAACAGAAAGCTTTATTCCTAAATAGTTTAATAGACTAATCTTAGAAACGCTCCAATCGATCTTCCAATTTAGTTTTTGTTGTCCAAGCTCTCGTTAATCCCAACATAAAACCTTCATAATATAAAGATTTAGTATTTCTTACCTCTTTTTTTTGTTCTTTACGAATATTTTTTGTGGCAACCTTATCAAGCGGAGAACTTTTACCCATTGCAAGACCTACTGCAATTAATTTAGGATCTATATTGTTTGATTGTGCTCTCATTTCTTGATCCGTAATAATAATCTCTGGAAACTCCGTACTACAATCAAATGTTTTTGGAATTAATGATGTAAATACCGCATATTTTTCTTTTTCTTCTAAGGCAATACGATCAAATTCTTCTTGTACTGATACAAGAGCCTCTTTTCTTTTTTCATTATTTATTCGCTGCTGAACTTTTTCCTCAACCTTAAGGACTTTGGCTTCAATATTTTCTGTCTTATTAGTAATTTTTTTTGGATTCGTAGCATATCTATCGATAATAAGGTCGATATTTCGTTCTTTTAAAATAGGTAGATCATTTTCTAATTGTACATATAAATCTTCTTGCCGTTCTATTCGCATTTTTTTTATACTAATTGCCATATAATCTTGATAGATTTTCTTCCAATCACTATAAGCCCTTTTCAGATCCTTATAATACAAATTCTGAGCTTTATCATTAGAAAAATTATTTTCCAGCAAAGAATCTCTAAGATCATTCCAAAACAATCGATCTTGAAACTCCAGCTCTTTCTGTCGAATTAATAATTCAGTTTCCATATCAAAGTTTTTTAAAGCTGTTTCTAATAAAGAATCTCTAAAATCATTCCAAAACAATCGATCTTTAAGTTCTAGTTTTTTCTGTTTAACTAAAACTTTCGTATCCTTTCGAAAGTTTTTTGTATATTCTTTGATATTATGAGGAATTACAGCATATTTTTTTTGTCCTCTCTTGTAATCAATAGGATCAAGTTCCAATTCATAATCTGCTATTTCATTTGTATAATGAATTTTATTGGTATGAGTAAAAGGAATGGTTCTCAAGCTTTCCACCCCATAAGTTAATAAAGAAATGATTTTTTCTCCTTCATTAGAAGGATAGTATTCCTGCTTAAAAGCCACCTGCCCTTGAGATATTTCATTCAAACGAACTAATAATGGCATTTGTTCTAAAGGTTTTTCTAATACTAAGAGTGTCGATTCTTTATGCTGTAAAATACGATTTGCTAAAATAATTTTTTTATTATCTTTTACAGGTTTTACCTTAAGCATCTTACGCCCTTCAGCGTCAAAGAGCTCGGTGTAAAGATTTTCTTTATTTTCTCTTAAAGAATTAAGAGCTTCTAAAATATATTTTTGTTCTGCATTAAGAGAAGGCAGTTTATTAGGGGGTAAAGAGATTTGTGGAGTTATTTTCTCTTTTGACCGATCTTTACTATTACTAATCTGGAACGAAGGCCATGCATAAAAACGACGGGAAGTCCCACCTTGCCAAATTTTACTATAGATTTTTTGTTCCATAGTAAAGTGCTTTCCATTAAACAGAAAGTTCATCGGTACTCCAGCTCCACCAAGTAACTTACCATGACGATCAAAAGCATATACTAATATTTCTAATTCTTGTTGGCTAACTTGAAAAATATCCCATCCTTCTTCTAACCAGTTGGGAACAATATTAATCATCGCTACTAAAAAAATATCCGTATCAGGAAGTTTTGTTGCTATTTCCATGATTTGCCCATTAATCGTACTAAGATTAATCTCTCGACTTCCCCCTTCAACAGGACGTCCAAAATAAGGAAGATCTCCAGCAGCCGCTCCATAAATATGATATCGTCTCGTATAAGAAATTACCGTTTTAAAATCGGTAAAACGGAGTGTTTTTTCTTGATAGTTAGAAATCACGCTTAAATGAGAAGAATAAATATCTTCGTTTAAGACACGGCTAACAAGAGAAGGATCATTAAAAAGAAGAGTAGGATTATAAGACTGAAGATTATCCAATAGAGCAGATACAGGGAATTTTTTTGCTTGGTCTATCAGTGTATTAAAATATTCGGGATTCTCTAACCATGAATTAATATTTACTCCCACTAGAGAAACTCTATATTGTTCTTGAGCTTTTTGGTACCGATCCCGCCACTCGGCAACATCAGAAGATATATTTGTTTTTATCTCATAAGTACAAAACGTACTATTCTGAGATGTATTATTACGAACTGTTCTATTCTGAGATGTATTACTACGAGCTAGTCTATTCTGAGATGTTCTCGGTTCTCCTCTATTTACCGGTATTCTGATCTCTACCGTATTGCTTTGATCTTGCGTATAGGTATAAGAAAAAAATAATATTAATACACTAAGAATCGTAATATGCATAAGAAACTCCTGATCATTATAATTTTTGAAAATAAATAACAATTATAACGAATCATATTTTATAATAATAAATACATATTGTTTTTTACACACACTCCCTATAAAATATAGTTTAATAAATATTCATTTAAAAATCAAGCGTTCCTATCTAAAATCTATATATATTTTGTATCGTTATTCTTAATCGGCATTCTTAAAATAAAAATAACGTTCTAAAAAATCCTTTTTAAAGGAAGTAAAGCTATTTTCTAAAATAGCTTGCCGTGCGTTTTTTGTCAATTCTATTAAAAAATAAAGATTATGAATCGAAGCCAAGCGTGCCCCTAAACTCTCTTGGGCTCTTAACAAATGTCTGATATAAGCTCTATCGTAATTCCGACAAGCATAACAATGACACTCTCTATCAATAGGGTTCGTATCATATTCAAACGCTTTTGTTTTAATATTGAGGCGACCATCCCGAGAAAATACTCCTCCATGCCGTGCAAATCTCGTAGGAAAAACACAGTCAAAAAGATCAACACCCCGTTCAATCCCTTCCAATAAATCTTCTGGTACGCCTACGCCCATCAAATAACGAGGTTTATCTGCAGGCATTTCCTCATTTAATACGTCCAACATCCCATACATCTCTTCTTTACTCTCGCCAACAGAGAGTCCCCCTATTGAGTATCCGGGAAAATCCAATTCTGCTAATTCTCGAGCACTCCGTTTCCGAAGTTCAGCGAAAACACCGCCTTGAACAATACCAAAAGCATATTGATCTTGTATATTTCTCTTTAGAAATTCTAACTTAGCACGCTCTGCCCAAGCACTTGTCCGTTTCACAGCTCTAAGTGTCTGATCGTAATCTGCTGTACCCGGTACACAC
>JBOFNI010000123.1:0-1040 GCA_051658845.1 Brevinema sp.
ACAAGCTCGGCAAATTCAAGAGCGTTTTCATTCTTTAGAAATACAGCACCAAGAATATCACCAAGCTCGAGAACGGTTAAAGATTCTTCCGATGATTGAGCAAGAAGAAAAAATGATCCAAGCACAGCACCGTAAAGAAGTTTTACAAAAGAGTCTGGAAGCAATTACGAGCAATCTCCAACAGCAAGAAGAGTTTCTAAATCATATCACCCAACAAGGGAAAGAAGCCTTAAAAGAAGTGCAAGTACTGGAAGAAAATCTTTCTCATCAGCGAATACAACGCGAAGACCTCTTAAAGATAAATAATACGGAGCAAATGCTCTTATTGGAAGACCAAATACGTCAATACCTTGCGGTACAGGAGGATTCTAGTCTTCTCAATCAAAAAAGTGAATTAATTCGTAGGAATCTCATAGAAAAAGACAAAATAAAAGCACGTTTATCGGAACTTCGACAAAAAGAAGAATTATCGAGAGATTTGCAAGGTGTTGCTTCCAAACATTTACATGAGGGTGAACCTTGTCCTTTGTGTGGTTCTTTGGAACATCCCAATCCTTATCTTGTTTCGGATGATCGGGATTTATTAGAGTTAAGCGATCAGGTGCAAAAACTTCAAAAAGATGTGTTACAGTTGGAACATGAAGAAAATCTTCTCTTAGAATATCAAGCAACATTGATCGAGAATAAACACCGAATGCAAGAAATATTGGGCATATATACCAATTATGAGGATTTGGAACAGGCTTGTCAACAAAGTCGACAAGATAAGATTCGTCAAGATAAAGAGTTGGAAGACCTTAAACGAGCAATTGATTTTCTTCAAGAGAAATATACGGCTACCACTCGGAAAGTACAGGAATTAAAGGAACAGCATCAAGAGTCTTTAAGGGAGAAAGATCGCTTAGAACGAGAGAAAGAGTATCAAAATCACGAATTTGTCAAGTTAGAAGAAGAATTATTAGTACTAGATCAAGAAGAGTACGATAAATATGAGATTATCAAAACCTATCCTCAAAAAACATCAGAGGATGTCGAAGAGT
>JBOFNI010000124.1:0-2988 GCA_051658845.1 Brevinema sp.
TGGTAAAAGAGTTAAGTGCTGCTTATACGGAAATAACAGGCTTAAACGGTGATCCTGTTACAACGACGGGGGGTACTTATGCGAAAGTCGTCCCTAATATTACGGCTTTTGGGCCTTCGTTTCCCGGAGAAAGAGGGATCGCTCATAATCCTGATGAATATATGAGTATCGATCATATTGTTTTAATGACAAAAATTTATACCGACGCACTTTATCGTATTGCGAATCTTATTATTGAGGATTGATGATGTTCAAAAAAGAAGTTTGTGTTGAAAATTTTGACGGTGCTTTAAGAGCATATCGTAAGGGAGCCGATTTTATAGAGTTGTGTGATAATCTTGCAATAGGGGGGACAAGTCCTTCTTTTGGTGTCCTTAAAAAAGCCTACGATTTGATTCATTGTCCCATTACCGTCTTAATTCGTCCTCGTGGTGGTAATTTTATTTATAGCAAAGAAGAAATCGATATCGTTACGGAAGATATTCTTTGTTGTAAGCAAATAGGCTATCAAAGTGTGCGTGTGGGGGCTCTTAATACGCATTCACAGCTTGATGAGCAATCTTTAAAGCTATGGAAAGATATTGCCTATCCGATGAATATTAGTTGCCACATGGCTTTTGACGAAATCCAAGACTACCAAGAGGGGATCGAGCTTCTTATTTCTTTAGGCTATGATGCGATTCTAACTAAAGGAGGAGCAAGCGGATCTGCCCCAACGAATCAACAATCTTTATTATCATTAGTAGAGTACGCACAAGATAGAATTACAATAATTCCCGGATCAGGGATCACTGCTGATAATGTCCATGAAATCCATAAAAATACTCACACTGTTCGTCTACACGGTACAAAAATTCTATAATCTTAATAGACATGGATGATAAGTTTATAAATAAAATCTTAATATTGACAATAATGTATTCTATGTTATAATAAACAATACTAGTAATTTGTTTATAATAAAATAATTACCAGTAATGAGATAGTTTTTATGGTAAGGAGAAATTCATGAAGAAAGGACTAAAAATTGCTACTATTGGAGGAGGATCTAGTTATACTCCTGAGTTTGCAGAAGGTCTGATTACGAGAGCAAAACAAATGCCAGTATCAGAATGGTGGCTCGTCGATATTGAAGAAGGCAAAGAAAAAATGGAAATTGTGGGACATTTAGCACAACGAATGTTCCAAAAAGCCGGTTTGGATACTAAAGTTCACATGACTCTTAATAGAAAAGAAGCCTTAAAAGATGCAGATTTTGTAACAACACAGTTTCGTGTAGGTCTCTTAGATGCACGAGCGAAAGATGAACGTATTCCTCTAAAATATAATTGTATTGGTCAAGAAACAAACGGAGCCGGAGGTTTATTCAAAGCATTACGGACGATTCCTGTTATTCTTGATATTTGTAAAGATATGAAAGAACTATGCCCAGATGCATGGCTGATTAATTTTACCAATCCTGCAGGGATGATTACCCAAGCAGCTATCAATTATGGAAAACAAGAAAAAACAATCGGTCTCTGTAACGTACCTATTGTTATGTCCCAAGGGATTGCCGAAAGCCTCAATAAAAATGCTAAAGATATTGAAGTACAGATGGCTGGTATGAATCACTTCGTATGGGCCTTACATGCTTATATCGATGGAAAAGATCACTTAAATGATTCTTTAGAGTATCTTATTGAAAATGTAAATAAAGCACCGGCAAATTTTGCCTACCAAAAATGGGAACCTTCTGTTATTAAAGCAATGGGTGTACTACCTTGTCCTTATCATCTTTATTATTTTTCGACAGAAGAGATGCTAAAAGAAGAATTAAACGATGCTAAAAATAAAGGAACGAGAGCAGAAGTGGTGAAAAAAGTAGAAGAAGAATTATTTGAGCTTTATAAAGATCCGGAATTAAAAGAAAAGCCAAAACAACTGGAACAACGAGGGGGAGCATACTACAGTGATGCCGCTTGTGGGGTAATCGAAGCAATTTATACAGATAGTAATGCTCATATCGTCGCTAATACGATCAACAACAGCACAATTCGTTCTCTTCCTGCTAATGCTGCAGTAGAGTCTACTTGTATTGTAAATAAATCAGGAGCCCATCCTTTAGCTGTTAAAGAACTCCCTCAATGGATGGATCAATGGTTACAATTGGTCTTTGCTTATCAAGATTTAACAATTAAAGCAGCAGTGGAGGGAGATTACAATGCTTTATTACAAGCATTTTATATCAATCCTTTAACCCCTAAAGGAAAGAAAGCAGAAGAGTTAATTAAAGAACTAATGCTTGCTCATGAAAAATATCTGCCTCAGTTTAAAAAATTAATTACCTCTTATAAATAATTTTTCTAAAACAACTCATATAATCAATAAAAATAACCCAAGACTCCCGAATTCACATATACCTATGATCGAATAACAGCGAGCCAATACTTGCCTTGGGTAATATTAAATAGATAAATGTTATTAACAATCTTTTTTTACTAACTGAAAATAAATAATTAATAAAGTACCCCGAGAAGCCCCATACTCCATAGAACACACAAATATCTTACTAGGACAATATTTGCATCTCTCGGGGTATTTTTAAAACGTTCGTTTTCTCTATATATTCATTTTCTCAACATATTTTCTATAAAGCCCTTCCTCTTATTCGGATAAAAAAAGGGCCTTCGCCCTCTCCAATAATATCATCCAGTATCTCTCCACAA
Organism: Brevinema sp.; assembly: GCA_051658845.1. GTDB lineage: Bacteria > Spirochaetota > Brevinematia > Brevinematales > Brevinemataceae > Brevinema_A. The sequence continues at coordinate 2,709 of JBOFNI010000124.1, forward strand.
AAAAAAAGAGCCTTCGCCCCTCTCCTCACGCTCTAGCTCTAATACAAATAGTTTCCATAAACCAAATAAACAAAAAAAGGAGCCTTCGCTCCATCGCCTAAATATAAATCATTATTGATTAAACAAAAAAAAAGAGCAAATACTCCCTTTAAAATAAAAAAAACCTGGTAGTACCTACTTTCCCCCATAAGAGTATCATCGGCGTATTAAGGCTTAACTTCCAGGTTCGGTATGGAACTGGGTGTTTCCCTTAATCTATTACTACCAGAATTTCTTCTTT
>JBOFNI010000125.1:0-8854 GCA_051658845.1 Brevinema sp.
ATTTACCCAGTAACACCCCTCCTATCGTACCAAACATAAAGGCTAATAAACCAATTCCAATGATTTTCAGTGTAACCAAAGATAAAAATGTGGTCGCATTTGCAGTTGCTCCTACCGTTACTCCTAAAAATATTGTAACAATATACAGCAAGGCATTCTTGCCATGTTCAACAATACTCGGTACAACACCACTTTCTTTAAAGAGATTACCAAGCATAAGCATCCCAATTAACGGAGAAGAAGAAGGTACTAACAATACTACTAAAATCGTTACAATAATAGGAAATAAAATCTTCTCTCGTTGAGAAACTGTTCGGAGTTGTTCCATTTTGATAAGGCGTTCTTCTTTTGTAGTCAATAACTTCATAATTGGAGGTTGGATAATAGGTACTAATGCCATATACGAATAAGCAGCAACTGCTATAGGTCCCAATAAATGAGGAGCAAGTTGAGACGTCAGATATATTGCCGTAGGACCGTCAGCACCACCAATAATACCGATCGAAGCAGCCTCAGGACCAGTCAATCCTAAAACAACAGAAGTCCAAAAAGCGATAAAAATCCCTAGTTGTGCTGCCGCTCCAAGCAAAAGGCTTTTAGGATTCGCAATTAAAGGTCCAAAATCTGTTAGCATTCCTATCCCTAAAAAAATCAATGGAGGGTAGATTCCCAGTTTAATTCCTTGATAAAGATGATAAAGTAAACCGTTAGGATCCATAATCCCTTCGTTAGGGGTCATTGGCAGATTAACCCATAACATACCAAAAGCAATCGGAAGTAACAAATATGGCTCATAACCTTTTGAAATAGCTAGGTACAACAAAATTAACGCAACAACAATCATTCCAAAAGAGCCTATCGTCATCATCGCCAGTCCTGTTGTTTGATATAAATTTAATAGTAATTCCTGCATGCCGTTCTCCTAAGAAATCTCAACCAAAACTGCTCCATTTTCAACGGTATCGCCTTCTTTAACCAATAAAGAAACGATTGTTCCGTCTTTAGGAGCGACAATGTTATTTTCCATTTTCATGGCTTCCAAAATTAAAATCGTTTCTCCAGATTTGACGGCGTCACCCACTTTTTTAACAATTTTCCAAATATTACCTTGCATTGGTGCAACTACCGCTTCTCCTTTACCTATCACTGTTGTCATTGGAGTAGTTACTGGAGGTGCTACTGGTGTAGTAGGAATAGAAGCCCCTGATTCCGATAAGAAATCTACTTCTACTTCATAAAGCTGTCCGTCAACCTTCACTTGATAAATTTTTGCCATAATGGTCTCCCTTAATATTTTTCTTATTATTCTTGCTGTTACTCACCATCACTTAGTTATCAGCTCAAGAAATTTTTTGAATACGGCGAATCCCTACTTTATGTTGATTCGTATCCATATTTAGACTTTCTAATACAGCAGCTATAATCACCGCTTTCTGTAATGAAGAGATTTCCTCTGGATTAATAGATCCAACAGCAGGTGTCGAAATTTTGGGTGAAGAACTCGGAATAAATCGAAATAAAGAAAGTACGATAACTAATAGAATTAATACACAAAATACCGTACCCAATCCAATTAAAGTAATTAATCCTGTTTCCGCAAGGCTAATCGTATCTCCAAACATATATCTTCCTTAAACGATGTCAATAACATCCACTTTAATGACATCTTTCTTTTTTTTAGATTCCAAATAAGGTTTTGCGATTTGTGGGAATAAAACACAAGAAAGCAATTCTTCATCATTCTCTACCAAATCGACATAGCTTTTCCGAGCTTCTTCAATTTCTGGTGCTACCAAGTCCGATGGAGAACCTGTATAATATTCATCCGTTCCACAGATTAATTTCATAATTTCAGGATCAATTGCAACCGGACTTTTGCCATAAAATCCTTGAATGTAATCTTTAGCTTCTTTGGAACAAATTTTATAGCGTTCTCCAAGAAGAACATTCATAACAGCCTGTGTTCCAACAATTTGACTGAGAGGAGTAACCAAAGCCGGATATCCGAAATCTTTCCGAACTTTAGGAATCTCCTGGAGTACTTCTTCATAACGATGGGCTGCATTTTGAGATGCTAGCTGAGAAACCAAATTACTAAGCATTCCTCCAGGTAATTGATACTCGATTAATTTAGGTTCTGTAAAAAACGATTGAATATTAATGAGATTCTGCTCTAAGTATTTTGTCCGTATTCCTTTAAAATATTCTGCGATTTCGGATAACAGTTCTTGATTTAACATAGAAGGACGAGTACTGCCGTCTAATGCCTTTACCATACTTTCCGTCACCGGTTGAGCCGAGCCTCCTCCTAGAGAAGAAATAGAAGTATCAATAGCATAAGCACCAGCTTCTATAACCCTTAAGTAGAGCATAGAACCAATACCGGCTGTATCATGAGTATGTACAATAATAGGTATCTCAGGCATCTCTTTTTTGATCGCAGACACTAGGCGATACCCTACTTCCGGAAGAAGAATACCTGCCATATCTTTAATAGCAATTTCATCTGCTCCAAGATCACGATACTGTTTTGCCAAATCGACAAAAAACTCAACAGAGTGTACAGGGCTGATTGTATAGGAAAGAGCAGCTTGTGCGATACCACCATATTTTTTAACTGCTGTAAGTGGTGCTTTAATATTTTCTACATCGTTTAAGGCGTCAAAAATACGAACAATATCTACTCCATTTTCAATAGCTTTTCGAACAAATAAATCAACCGTATCATTTGCATAATGACGATAGCCAACCAAAGTTTGTCCTCTTAACAACATCTGAAGAGGAGTTTTTTTCGCCCGTTTTTTGATTTCTCTAAGTCTCTCCCAAGGGTCTTGATTTAAAAATCTCATCGCCACATCAAAAGTTGCTCCACCCCATACTTCAAGAGAACGATAACCGACTTCATCCATTTTTTCTACAACAGGAAGCATATCTTCCGTAGACATCCTGGTCGCCAATAACGATTGATGTCCATCACGAAGAACGGTTTCTGTAATATGAATTGTATTCAAACTTCCCTCCTAAAATTTATTCTTCAATTTATCTAATAATAAACAATTAAGATACTATTCAATAACTCCAACAATTTTATCGTCTAGTTTTGTAAAGTAACAGTTAGTCTTTGAATATTTTGCTATAATTCTTTTATATTTCAAATAGGAATAAAACATTGTATTAATACCTCTCCGATCTCAAGACAAGTAACATAGATTACTACCCATTAACTTTTCAGAAAGAGTAATACTACTCTTTTTCCAATTCTGATGTTGTAACGTCGCCTATCCTAGAGTATAAATTTATACACTTACCTATAAAAAAATAAACATACGCTCCACTAAAAATCTCATATTATTCATATAGAAATAATACTATAAGCTGATATAACGATCTCTCTTAAGTTATAAAATAAAAAAGTTTCTTTGAGAAGTTTCTAATATTATAATTATTACACTACCTAGAAATATTCTAAACTCTTTTTCTTTTTTTGTCAATAGTTAATCCAATTCGCTAATCTATTAAATCTTGTATAGAAAAAGATGTCGTAGACTATTATAGATACTAAAAAGTGTATGCCTATAAATCCTAAGTATCTTTTTTATCCAAAGAAATACTACCAAAAAAACTAACAATCACCATATCTGAACTAAAATAGAATGTTGCAATTAATGATTATCTATTAAACAAAAAATCTACTTCATCTCCTTAAACTATATAGTTTAGTTATCCTAAAGACTTATACCAAAAATCAATTCACTCCTTAATATTTATTATTAAGGAAGTGCGTAAAATTATCATTAGAATATCTATATCTGATTTCATCTTCTTTAGTTATACTACCTTTAAAATTCCAATAATTTATCAATCAAATAACTATCGTTATATAATCTATTAGGCAAGTATTATTAGTATTTTCCTATTTAATAAATTAGTATGTTAACAATAAAATAGATAGATTTATTGATAAAAAATAAATATAGGATTGCCAAGTATGTATTATTAGTGTATAATATATCATTGTTATTTTATTTTTAGGGTCAATAGTAAACAATTTTTAACAAAAAATCTACCAAAAAGCAACAGATGAGATAGATCACAAACATATTATAAATCATCTATAAAATTAAGGAGAATCTAATGACTCAAACACAAACTTACGCATCTACAGTACGGTATCATATTATTGATATGATCACTCACTTAGGATTTGGACATATCGGTGGAGCATTATCGGCTGTTGATTGTTTATCCGTTTTATACGCACCGGAAGAAGGATTATTAAAAATCGATCCAACCAATCCAACATGGGAAGATAGAGATTTTTTTGTATTAAGTAAGGGTCATGCCGGACCGGCATTATATTCTTGTTTGGCGGTACGAGGCTATTTTGATAAAACTACCCTTCACACACTAAACCAACCTCATACTATTCTTCCTTCTCATGTAGATCGTACAAAAACACCTGGTGTTGACATGACAGCAGGTAGTCTTGCTCAAGGATTTGGAGCGGCAGTCGGGATAGCGATCGGAGCACAATTAAGAGGAAAAGGTCAAAAGGTATACTGTATGGTTGGAGATGGAGAGTTAAACGAAGGTCAGTGTTGGGAAGCTGCTCAAGTCGCAGCTCATCGACAATTAACTAACTTAATTCTTTTTATCGATAACAACGACAAACAACTTGACGGCAAAAGTGAAAATATCTGCCGTTCTTTTAGTTTTGAAGAAAAATTCACAGCCTTTGGTTGGCATGCTGTGACGATTGATGGACACGATCTTTCTGCCATCCGTTCTACAGCTATTTCTGCTTTTGATCAAGCTAAACCTACAGCTATTATTTTGAATACTATTAAAGGCAAAGGGGTAGAACTTCTTGAACAGATTGATGATCATCATCTCCGTATTGATACGGAAGATAAAAAAACAGCTCTTAAGTGTGCTCAAGATTATTACGCAGAACAGATAAAGGGGTAAATAATGATAGTAAAAGAAAATATAAAAGATCCAAAAGAATTACGTACAGCTTGTATCGAAACCTTAGTTTCTGAAGCTGACGACACTGTCTGCTTTATTGATACAGATTTAGCAAGTTCCAGTGGCTCTATGACATTTCAAAAAGCTTATCCGGAACGTTATTTTAATATAGGGATTATGGAAGCGGAAGCAATCGGTATTGCTGCCGGTTTAGGGGTTGTAGGATACCGTGCTTTTGTACATAGTTTTGCTCCTTTTATGTCCCGTCGTTGTTTTGATCAAGCTGTTGTTAGTGGTGCTTATGCAAACCTTCCAATGGTTCTCTTAGGATCAGACCCAGGAATTACAACCGCATACAATGGAGGTACTCATACTACTTTTGAAGATATTGCGATGTTTCGAAGCTTAAGTAATACTCAGGTATTTGATATTTGTGATTCTGTACAAATGTCAGCAATAATAAAACTCTTATGCAAAGATATGAAAGGACTTAACTATGTTCGCTTTTCTCGCCGTCCTTCCCGAAAAATCTATAACGAAGGGATGACTTTTAGCATTGGAAAAGGTGTTACCATAAGAGAGGGGCAAGATATCTGTATTTTCGCCTCAGGAGCGATGCTCTCCCAAGCCTTAGACACTGCAGATATTCTCATTACCAAGAATAAATCTGTGCGAGTAATTGACCTATTTTCTATCCTCCCTATTGACGAAGAATTGATCCTTAAAGCAGCACAGGAATGTACTTATTTGGTTTCTTTAGATAATCACAATATTCGAGGAGGATTAGGCTCTGCAATTGCTGATGTACTCGTTGAAAAATACCCTAAAAAACTTCTTAAAATCGGTGCAAATACTTTCGGACAAGTTGGAACTTACGACCAATTATTAGAGCTATACGGATGGACAGGATCACAGCTTGCTGATACGATATTAAAAAATATTGACTAAGGACTCGGTATGTCATTACAAATACTTCCTTCGATATTTGCAGCAGATTTTTCGGATCTTCCATCTGCCTTAAAAAAAATTGAAGCCTCCAATATTTCAATGATTCATTACGATGTTATGGACAATCATTTTGTTCCTAATATTTCTTTCGGCATTCAATTTGTTCAACAGGTAATGCAAGCAAGTCAAACCACCACAGCCGATATCCATTTGATGATTGATTTACCGGGGTATTATGAGCGATTTTTAGAACTATCTCCTAAAGTCCTTACTGTCCATTACGAGGCAATGGACAGTGTTGTCCCACTCCTTCGTAATATTAGAAAACACAATGTTTTGGCAGGAATTTCAATCAAACCCTCTACTCCTGTATCTATTTTAAAATCTTTGGAAGGAGAATTTGACCTACTCCTGATTATGAGTGTCGAACCAGGGTTTTCTTTTCAAAGTTTTATTCCTGAATCGTTAAACCGTATTCGAGAAGCCCGTGAATTATTTGGTAACGATTTAATTATCGAAGCAGACGGGGGTATTACACGCGAAAATATGCGATCACTGAAAGAAGCAGGCTTAGATTGGTTCGTTATGGGAGGAGGATTCTTTAAAGATCCAAATCCCCAAAACTTAGTAGACAATTTTAGAGAGTCATGACCTAACTATTAAGTTAATATATCTAAGCAAGTGTTAAATATACCATTAAAAGAAGAAAATATATGAAAAAAACTATTTCCATATTCTTAGTATTGGATAGATTGTACTGGAGCAATCTATAATAAAGCAACTATAAAGATAGATGGATCTTTTCTTATAAATTGTACCTTATTTCCTGATAATGAATCTCAACTTATTACTTACTATTTAGATGATGTTATTAATACAACATCTGCTTACTATCACTATACAGTTCGTCATAATGATAAACATTTAACTCTCTATCAAGATGTTTTTATTGGCTATCAAAATATAGATCATCGTCGTATTTTAGATCTCACTAACCAAATTTTAGCAGACCCTTACCCGAGTGATTTAGCCAGAAGAGAAGAATATTTAAAAAACACTATCTGTAAAGGTAATTTTGCTTTTACCAAAGGGTATGTTTTTGCCTTAGACGGACAATCCAAATCTATTAGTAGATCTTCTTCTAAAGATTCTATCATTGATACTAGAAATCATCAATAAACAACCGAGCTAAACAAGTAGGATATACAAACATTAAGAAAAATTTTATCTATCATCTTTATCATTATTCTAGTAAAAGTTTTATCCTCTACAAAATTCACTAAATAAGATGTCTAATTAATCATAGCATCCTAAAATTGTACCTTAATTTTGAGAGTGAGAATATTATAAAATATAAATAAGATATCTATAATCAATCCTACAAACAAAAAATAACATAAGAGATTGAATCAGGTAGATAAATATGATATAATATAAAAGTTCATATATTAATTAAGGAGTATTTTATAAATTCTACTATTAATCTCATGTGTAATCGTATGAGTGTACGGCATTTTGACTCTACTAGAGTTATTGAAAAGGGAGTTCTCGATACTATTCTTAAAGCAACACAGCAATCACCTACTTATCTTAATGGGCAACAATACTCTATTATTGTTATAAACGATATCGGTAAACGAAAAAAAATAGCTCACACCACTATATCAAGTGCTGGGACTCCTATGAATTTTATTCATGAAGCTCCTATATTTCTTCTTTTTGTTATCGATTTTCAAAAAATTGACAACGCACTCAAGGTCGAAAATCAACAAATGATGATCCAAGATTCTATCGAAAGTTTGTTGATTGGTTCTGTCGATGTTGGTATTGCCGTAGAAGCATTAAATGTTGTCGCTCATTCCTTAGGAATAGAATCTGTTGTTGTAGGAGCAATCCGTAAATCGATTCCTATGCTCATCGAAGAATTTCAACTTCCTCAATATACTTTTCCATTAGTAGGGATGGCTCTCGGATATCCTACGAAAGATCTAAAGATTGAAAATACACCTCGTCTTAGCTTAGATTCTCTCGTTCATTACAATGTCTATGAAAAAAAAGATATTATTTCTCAATTAACAAATTACAATAAAATCATGAAAAAATTCTTTGGAGAAAAGCGTGGAGTTGATATGACATGGACAGAATATATTGCTAAATCATATACCAAACGTTTCGGTCAGGAAATAACAGACTTGTACCGTAAGCAAGGGTTTAAGATCTGATTTTTATTTTAAAATACAATCATTAAATATAGATTATATATAAGAGGTATAGTTATGAGCGACACAGCATTGCATGAGTTTATGTCTCAGGAATACCAATACGGATTTAGATCAGAAATTGACTCTGACGAAGCTCCTATTGGTCTATCTGAAGATATTATCCGACTCATTAGCAAAAAAAAGGATGAGCCGGAATATATGTTGGAATACCGACTAAAAGCCTTTCATATTTGGCAAACGATGAAACAACCTGTTTGGTCTCGTGCCGAGATAGAGCCTATCGATTTCCAAAAATTACGGTATTATTCGGCACCTAAAAAAAATACCGGTCTCAAACGTCAATCGTTAGACGAAGTGGATCCAGAAGTTTTAAAAACTTTTGAACGATTAGGGATTCCTTTGGATGAGCAAAAACGTTTAACCAATGTAGCAATTGATGCTGTTTTTGATTCCACGTCTGTTGCCACAACACACCAAAAATTTCTCGCAAAATTTGGTATTATTTTTTGTTCTATTTCGGAGGCGATACAAAACCATCCAGAACTCATCAAAAAATATATGGGATCAGTTGTTCCTCCATCAGATAATTTTTATGCGGCTTTAAACTCAGCAGTATTTACCGACGGATCGTTTTGTTTTATTCCTAAAGGGGTGAAGTGTCCTATGGATTTAAGCACCTATTTCCGTATTAATGCCGTTGATACAGGACAGTTTGA
>JBOFNI010000126.1:0-1801 GCA_051658845.1 Brevinema sp.
CTTGACCCCTGTTTGTAGGGATTTGTAGAGTGTCTTTGGGTATCCTTGCGATGTTTGGTTAAAGCGGTTTATGAGTGACTTGGTAGGTCTTGGTTTAAAATTTAAGTGGTATTGTTATATGACGTGTGCTAGACCCCCCTGTTTGTAGGGAGATTGCCAGCCTGTAATGGGTTTCATGGGTGTTGTTTCTTGATCTGATTTTACACACCTGAAGGCCGTTCCCACATTCTGAGTGAGATGTTTGTTTGTAAGTGGTTTATTATTGGCTTGGCAGGTCCTGGTTTAAAATTTAAGTGGTGTTTTTATATGGCGTGTGCTAGACCCCCCTGTTTATAGGGAGAGTGCCAGCCTGTAATGCGTTTTATGGGTGTTGTTTCTTGACCTGATTTTACACACCTGAAGGCCGTTCCCACAACCTGAGATGTTTGTAGGGATAATGCCTTCTGTGTGTTTTACTTACTATATTCTAACCTTATTTAAACAACATTTAATGGTGTTGTTTCCTTCCTTTCCCACATCCTGAAATGTTGTTTAAATAAGGTTAGAATATAGTAAGTAAAACACACAGAAGACATTGTACTCCTTGTGGCGATCCCCTCAGACCTATCTGGATATCATAGGTGTTAATGATTAATGATTTGTTGTTTAAAAAAAGGGGTCTCTTGCCCCTATGGTCATTGTGAAGTCTTACTTCTCTGAACGACATTTGTTTGACGCAAGTGAAACATCGATCTCAAGCTTCAGTTTTTCTTTTGAAGACTTTGTCATTTTTGGCATAAACGTGTTTCAAGACAAGATGGCCAAATATATGAATGGTGAGTGTTTATTTATTTATTTTACCTGTGCTATTCTTGATGCTAGTAATTACTTATAAGAGATTCACAGACTGACACCAAGGTGTTTAAACAGGTTCTCTAATGCTCCAGGTGCTGTGTGTGATTTAGACCTTTCCGAAATTGTTGAAGAACTTCAATTTCTGAACCAAGCGAGTGGTAAGACGTGCATACCAAATTATGTGTTATATAACTATATACGGTTTGTTATTGTTGTTGCATAATCATATAAATATTTTTCCTACAAATTCTAAACAGCACGTCCAAAACCAGAGCAAAGCTCTACATCGGGGCGTGTAGAGTCAGAGACCACGCAAATCCATCCGATCAGTAAGTGTTTTTCAGTAAGGATATTTCATTATTATTAATGTGGTTTCGTGAGTTTTATTTAAATTTTTGATGTGTCTTTCAGAAGGACTATCAAGCCTTGTAGACAGGACGGGTGCTTGTGGACGTAAAAGAAGTGATAGGCCCAGCAAACTCAAGCGTGAAGCCGTTACAGTTACTCGGGCGCAGGTTCATGTTGAGGAACCTCAGAGTGATAATTTTATACCACAGACACCGGCACAGAAAAGACCAAGAACGGACAGATCATCATCAGGTATGTGTGAGTGTGTGTGTGTGTGTGTGTGTGTGTGTGTGTGTGTGTGTGTGTTTGAATATTTACATGTTAAAATGTTTTTAGATTAAGATGTTTTTTCCTTAATTCATACATGCTAACTTGTTTTTCTTTTTCTTTCCCTCACAGTACTGCTCGTGGATGACAACGTGGTGTGTGATATCGACAACGTTCAGAACTGGAGTGATGATCTGCTAGAATCGTGGGACGCCTGTGTATTTACACCAGAATCTGAAAAAGACAAACAACGTGTGGATACTAAGGAAACACATCAAAGTGCGTCTGGATCTGTCTTTGACTCTGAAGAACTACCTTCAAATCAGGAGGCTTACAGGCAACAATTACAACC
>JBOFNI010000127.1:0-1123 GCA_051658845.1 Brevinema sp.
ATAATCCTCCAATTGTAATTGAAACCCCTAAAAAGATTCCTAGTTTAGCAACCCATGTACCCCAACTCCCAAACCCCAAATCCAACCAGTCCCATATTTTCTCATCTCTACCAGCATTAGTTGAAACTTCTTGTCTTAAGTTCTTTAATTTATTTATGGCCTTTGTGAATGCCCCATCCGGAGCTGTATTATTAGGAATAAATGTACAACATTGATCTCCAAACAGTATGCATACTCCTCCTTTATCCGCTAATAACCAGTCAAGAGCTTGTCTATTTTGCCACGTCATTGTACTTGTTGCTTCTAGTTGTTCTCCTAATGCGGTTAATGCATCATCTGTGTAATTAATAAACCTTTGTTGATTATAGTAAATATAGTTAATCCACTCAGTATTTTTATTAGGTGAGACCCAGATAAATATTGATTCATATCCTGCTAACACTTCACTTCTGGCTTTATATTTATTTGGAATGCCTCTAGGTTGGCCTATGGAATCTAAATATATATTAGGGTCTGGTTCATATGCTCTCTTTTTACGACTTTCATTTTCTCCCCATGATATAATGTTCACTTCTTGAATAAGTCGCACTCGTGTGCATATACCTTTCCAGCCTATTGGTAAATTAGTTAGGAGTTGCTCTCCTGCGCAAACCCAAAAGAAATCTGCAATTATTTCAGCTTGATCACGATATAATTCTACTGAGGGTGGCATTATAGTTTGATTTATACAATCATTTAAATTTATTTCTATTCCTATCCCTTTAGCTAAATGTGTTGGTACTCTGACATTAGTGTCTGATTGCCAAGAGAAATTTTTACTTAAATACCAGTGAACTGTGCAATTACCTGTAAACTCTCCTAAATCCTTAGTTCCGTCTGGTTTTTGGAAGCACTCATATTCTTAAGTATAATCTATACTATACCATTTTGGAATTTCTGCTTTTCCCTGTTTTATTCTAATTTCACTATCCATTTCACCATTTATGCAAAAATCTCCCAAATGAGATCTTTCAATATGACGGTTATACAGTGAACTACTTAACAGAGTTAAACATTCAGCTGGACAGTATGGTCTCAGTTTTTTATCTAAATGACAGAAGTTTCTGTTGAAAATAGCACAGTT
>JBOFNI010000128.1:0-54311 GCA_051658845.1 Brevinema sp.
GTATCTACAAATACTTTTATATCCATAATGTCTGTAATTTCCGGATCTGCAAAAGATAATATTCCTTCTAAAATAATGACTTTACTAGGGCTTGTTAAACTCGTTTCTATAGAACGGGTATGAAGTGTAAAATCATAATTTGGTTGATTGATTTGTTGCCCTTGGGTTAAAGCTTCTAAATGTTGTCTTAATAAATCAAAATCAAAAGCATTAGGATGATCATAATTGGTTTGTAGGCGCTCTTCCATACTAAGGTGGTTTTGAGATTTATAGTAATTATCCTGCCGAATAATAACTACCTCGTTAGAACAAAAAGCTTGTTCAATCGCTTGAGAAATAGTTGTTTTTCCCGAAGCGGTACCTCCGGCAATACCAATAAGAATATTTTTCATAGTTATGCAATAAACATTCCTGCAATTGCTGCTGTCATCCAAGAAGCGAAAGCTCCTGCCCACATGGCTGAAAATCCTAAAGATACGATATCCGCTTTTCGTTCGGGAGCCATAGGAGCAATGCCTCCAATTTGAATACCGATAGAGCCAAAATTTGCAAATCCGCATAGAGCGTAAGTAGCAATTACTTGAGATCGTTCGGAAAGAACACCGTTATTAATAAATTCTGAAAGATTTCCAAAAGCAACAAATTCATTAATGGTAATTTTATTGCCTAATAGTGAGCCGACAATCTGCATATCATTAACAGAAACTCCCAAAATTAGGGCAACATACTGAAATAACGATCCAAAAATCACATCAAGGCTTAAACTATCGTTAATCATCCCTAATCCCATATTAACAACTTTAATTAATGCAATAAAAGCCAAGAGCATTGCTCCGACATTCAATGCTAACTGGAGTCCATCCATGGTTCCTTGTGCAGCAGCTCCAATAATATTATCACTAGTTTTAATGTTGGGCATGGTAACACTACCCTCTGTTTGAGAATGTTCTGTTTCCGGATAAAAAATCTTAGAGAGTGTTAACGCTGCAGGAGCACTCATAAGACTGGCACTAATTAAATGACCAGCATCAATTCCCATTGCTATAAATCCGGCAAAAACTCCACCGGCAATAGTAGCAAATCCCCCTGTCATAATCGCATGAATTTCCGACTTGGTCATATTTTTTAGATAAGGTTTAATAAGAATAGGAGCCTCAGTCTGTCCGACAAAGATATTCCCCGAACAAGATAAGGTTTCTGCACCAGAAGTTTTCATCGTCCATTGCATGAATAAAGCTAATTCTTGAATTAATATTTGGATAATTCCAAGATAGTATAGGACAGAAATAAACGCAGAGAAAAAGAGAATAGTCGGTAATACTTGAACAAAAAATAAGAAATACCAAGGTTCTCTAATCTCTGATAAAGCACCAAAAATCATTGAAGCGCCGGCATTTGTAGGAATAGATAAAAAGTTTCCAAAACCTATTGATAATTGCTGCATTCCATAAGCAATCGTACCCTGTTCACCACTAGTGATTTCTGCAATAGCAATGGATAGACCCAAATTGATACTTATTGCTCCTGCTATTAAACCAGAATTGATAGGCATATTATGTAAATATTTATTATTGCAAAATTTTCGAGCAACCCATACAACAGCAGCAAAGACCCAAAATCCAGTAAGAACATTAACGACTATTCCCTCATGAGTCTTACCAAAGAAATACCCAAGAAATACACCTAATATTCCAAACTTAATAATAGAAATTGCTACTATTAGTAATCTAGGCATCTGGCGAAACGCTTTAATAGGATAATATTCACTACAAACAAAGGGTGCAAAACGAACCTTTGCTAAATAAATAATAATTAATAATACAAATAATATTGCAGCGGAGAAAGAAACAGTGATATTCCCTAAAATCGCTAATGCAAAAAGTACTTGAAGCCCCAATCCCCAAAAAACAGTTCGCCAATTAATAGCCTTTTTGTTTTTAGAAAATAAGTATGCTATTCCTATAAATACAAGGATTCCTATTATTCCCATAAATCTCATTATATACTCCTTAACACTTAATCATAAATTTATTACATCGACCTCATTATATCTTTTTAGTATAAAAATATATCTAATCATACATATTATATTACAGTTTAGGTACACTGTCAATATGTTTTTAGATATAACTTTTTTAGTGCTGATAAGACATACCCTACTAAATAATAGGTGATAGTTTTTTTTATTAGAGACTATTGGATTTTTCTTTTATATTCATTCTCATAAAGAGTTTGTTTAGAACAATAATCCAAGTTGTGGTAAGATCTTCTTTAAATTATTGCGATATTGTGTTATTAATCTTTTTGATAAAGAATATTTTTTATCTATTATTTCTTCGATAAGGTTGATATAGTCAATCTATTTTATTGACAAAAATAAGAAAATTATAGTATAATACTACAATAACTTATGGAAAGATGGCTGAGTGGTCGAAGGCGGCTGATTCGAAATCAGTTGTGCAGCAATGTACCGGGGGTTCGAATCCCTCTCTTTCCGAGTCCAGTCGGGTATTTCCTAAACTACCATATTTCTATGTTAATTTTTCTTATTTAAACCCCGTGTTTACAGGCTATGTATCAAAAATAATCCACTGCACTACATACATCTTATACTATCGATTTCTAAAAATATTTTTACAGCGATGATAGACTTTTTTTAAGAGATCTCTCAACCATTGAGGTCTGACAATCTTTTTAAGAACTTTTTTAATAAGAAATTTCATACTCACTTGATGATAATGATTATGTACTTCTTGATGATTGTGTGTTTGCTGAGAAATAGTATTGGTATAAATGATCTCTTCATAAAAAGGAGTTTTTCTTGCCAAACGCCACCATTCATAGCCTTTATGTACCTTAGCTCTATTCCAAGGTTTATCACCACCACTCCAATGAATGATTTTAGGACTATCCATACTTTCCTCATATTTAGAGATTGCCTCGGAGGACATAAAAGGAATCATATGGTATCTACTTACTGAAATAGGTTGGGTATTCCATTGAGGAGGAAGATATAAAATATTATGTTTGAAAAATTTATTGATTGCATCTTGGTCATATATACGATAAGTAGTCAAATTTGGGTCTTGAAGAATTTTTTCAGAAGAATCACCCCATTGAGGAATATTGATTAATAGAACTCCCGTATTAACATATTGATAGGGTTCTGTTAATTCCAATGTTTGAGTAATGTAATCATAATAATCAGTAGAGGTATTCAATATTGCTGATATATACAAAGATTGACAACAAGCTAAAGGATACTCATCTAACTGAGTAGCAAATAATTCTGCTGGATCTTCTTTAAAAATCAAGTCAATATCCGTCCACAATACTTTACGATAGTTTTTTAAAATCCTTGGAAACATAAATTTATAGTATATTTCTTTTGTCAACCTTGGATGTGAGATATCTATATGATAGTCCGTAAATAAACATTCTGGATCGACAAAACGGAGAGAGAGAGAGAGAGAGTCATTGAGCATCTCTTGAAGATAGTATTGTGATTCTTCTTCAATATTACCCAGCACAATAATATCATAATTAGTCTCTGGAGAAGCGTTTTCTATAATAGATTGCAAGTACACACAGAAATAAGGCATATAAATATTACTGACACTTACCCCAATCACAACAGCGTTTTCATCAAAAACAGGGAAAACCTCTAATTTTTCAGATTTTTTCATAGTACCCACCTATAATTATTTAATTACCAATCCTATACTATCGATTTCTAAAAATCTTTTTACAGCGATGATAAACTTTTTTTAAGAAATCTCTCAACCATTGAGGTCTGATAATCTTTTTAAGAACTTTTTTAATAATTACTTTTATTTTTTCGTAGCGACTAAGACGTCCAAAATTAGCCCAAAAACTTGATGCTTCTTGAGAATAATATTGTACTTCTGTAGCATAACGTTGCGCTTCTTGAGCATGATGTCTGGTAAGTTGCACTAAATATTTTATTGCATCATCCTTAGGTATCATCCACTCTTTCACCAATTCTTCATCGGAAAGATTGAGAGCATTAAATTGAGAGAAAACAACGTTCATATGCCATAAAGCTATTGCTGAATATTCATTTTTATACTTATCCCATAAATGATGATCTTTTAAAAATTGTTGATATATCACTAACATTTGACCGTATTCTCTATATCGTCCACGAACACCTTGTATTTCGCGATTGCTAGTAACAGAATCCGATCCCAGACACCAATAATACGTTTGATCAGGAATTTGAATCCTTAATTGTGCATGATAATATAATATAAGACTATGGACTCGATCTTCACCACAAGACAAATTAAATTGATCTAACGATTTATCTTGATAGTATATTAATGCTTGCTCAATAATATTACGATGAAAAAGTGCTACCCATAGTGCATTCCGTTTATATTTAGTTAGAAGAGCATCTATAATCTCTTCACCCTCAAAACGCATAAAAGGTATCTGTGGATGAGGTCGATACTCAGCGCCTTGACATGCATTAGATGTTACAAGATCCGCATTATCTTTTAATGCTGCTGTAAGCCTAATTGCTATAGAATCTAAAGGATAAGTATCATCGGCATCACACCAAGTAAGATACTCCCCATCCCCATTAACGAACGCATCCATAATAAGAATTCTACCTGCAAATACGCCTCTATTGACATCCGAATTAATTACTTTAATACGTAGATCTTTTTATTGATATTTTTCTAATACTTCTTTGGTATCATCACTAGAGCCATCATTAAAAACAATAATTTCTATATTTTTGTGTGTTTGATCTAAAAGACTGTCAAGACATCGAGGAAGTAAATGTCCATAGTTAAAGGAAGGAACACCTATTGAAACTAAAATAGAATCTTGCATATTATTTCTCCTTATAATCATTTTATCGATGACAGGAACGTATCAATATTATTCTTAGTAATCTCAAAATGTTTCTGCTGTAGATTCTTAATATCTGTTTTCATCGACGGATAGTTTTTGAGTAAGTAATCCCATTTTTCGTGTAAAATAGCTAAAAAATCCGGAGAAGATATATCAATATTTAGGTGATCCATCCCCCATTCTTTCGCAATAGATGTTCTTTCTTTATTTGCCCCTATAATGAAAGTCGGGACTTGTAATCCTGTAGGAATCACAGCTCCGTGATAACGCATTCCAAACACTGCAGTCATATCTTTATAAAAATCATACACAAAAGTAGCAGGAAAATAGAGCAACGAATGAAAAATTACATTAGGATGATTATGTAATTCTTGAAATTCATTAAAATACGCCTCAGATTCCCAATTTGTATGGGCAACAAAATATACTTGCACACCCTGATTAGCCAAAAAGAGCATAAAAGAAATTAATTCTGATTTAAATTTTTGGTATTCCATTTCGGAAAGAAAACCCGGATAGTCTTTACCATGAGATAATCCCTTTACTTGATCCATTCCCAATACAAAAGCTATATTGATCGTATCTCCTATATAGTTTTGTGAATGATTGTATTGAGGATAGAGAGTTGATCCTAAGGTTGTTGCACAAGGTTGAAGTGAGACTTTTTGATGAAGTTCTTGTGGGAGAAATTCTAATACTTTCTCAATAGTATAATGATTCCTCAAACCACACCAACGAAAATTATCTTTAGCTAACATTTGGGTAAAATGTTTGAAAAAGAGTGGAGAGAACGATTGCCCTTCTCTAAGAATCCATCCGATCCCAAAACAAAACATTGGAACTTTAATCTGATCCAAAGCATCTAAGGTACAATTCCACTGCCAACCGGAAGAATCCTCTGAGTAAGGTTTATACCACAAAAGACCTCCTCCACCAATCATCAATGCTTTAGATCGTGATATAATATCAAGATCAGGGATTTCCCAAACAAGACTATTATAATAGGAATTTGCCACTGAAAACTTATTATAGACATCTTCTGTTGCCGAACTTAAAACACAATCCCCAGTATTTCCTCCAGACATTGTAGAAACATGGTAAATATACTGTTCATTTAGAAGAGACTTTTGCTGTATATCTGTATAATAGAATGTAGACATTTGATGTCTATATTCTTGTAACAAACGATTATTCTCTAAGTTTTGGGTTACTTGCTCTATTCGCTCCAACTCTAATTGTTCTTGAGTTATTATTGGAACATTAATTATTGATATTGTATACTCACAAGCCTTTACGATCTGTTTTTTTAAAAAATTAGGTACTAAATATACAATTACTCTAATCGTCAACCTGATAATTCTTTTGCACCCTCTTTTAAACATAAATAATCCCCTATCTAAATCTCAAAAAATATTCTACAACATCCCTAACAGCACCTTCCCCGCCTTTTAAGGATGAAATATAATGAGCTACGGTTTTTGCTTCAGCAATCGCATCTGCCGGTACGGCAGCAAATCCCACTGTTTTTAGTAAGGAGACATCATTAAAATCATCACCAACAAAAGCAACCTCATCCAAAGAACAATGATATTTCTCAACAATTTTTTGCACACATTCTTGTTTGTTTTTAATTCCCAAATGTATTTCTTGCGCTTTGATTTTTAGTCCACGAGCTTGTACAATCGAACTATTTTCACCAGTAATAATTCCGGTAATAATCCCAGCCTCATTAAGCATTTGAAAAGCATGCCCATCTCTTGTATTAAACTTTTTTAAAAGTTCTCCATTCTCTGCATAGTACATCCCAGAATCCGTTAGTGTTCCATCACAATCTGTAAGAAAAATCTTAATCTTACTCAAATCTACTTGGTTCTTTGAGTATTCTCTATTAAGTATAGACTCAACATAAACCCAATCATTTTCTTCATCTATCTCGACAAAAGTTTCTGGGGGCATTTCCGATACGGCAATTCGACCATTTAGACGACAGCGACTTTGTTTGAATCCTTCGTAAGAAGTAATATAAAACGCTCCATTTTCAACCAAAATCCCATCCCAATCTTGACGACGAGGACGAATTTGTGGGTCATAGTTGAGTGGTGTACCGTTTTTACTCCAAACAAAATTATGCCTTCTTACAATACTCAAAACGCTATCAGCTCCAGCATAATAAATTGATAAGCCTTTAGCCAAATGATCACTTTTTAATAAAGGAGATGTTGCTTGAATCAGAATGATCGTTTCACAAGTATAATGATCAGTAAATTCAATCATCGTTGATTCTGTGGAAGCTTCGGCACTTGAAACTTCCGAAGATCGATCAATAACTAGAATTTTTGTTGAAGGATGACTTTGAACTATTGCTCGAATTTCATCACTATCCGTTGAAATGACAATTGTATCAATTTCTAAACATTGATCGGCAGCATCAATAACATAATAACACAAAGGACGACCATTAAGAAGTTTGATGTTTTTTAAAGGAATCGACTGACTCCCTCCTCTTAAAGGGATAAAGGCAACATTTTTCATCGCTTATCCTTTTAATTTTTCACGTTGGACTTGTTCAATAGGAAGAATTTCTTGAGACTTTACTTTTAATGCTTTATGTAAGACTAAAAGATCTCTTTGAAGTTTTTTGAGACCTGTTGGTTCGAGAGAAGCCGCATGATCTGTACCCTTCCATGTACGATCTAAAGTAAAATGACGCTCTAATACCATAGCTCCTAAAGTATAAGCAGCAACATCAACAGCGATTCCATTATGATGCCCTGAAAATCCTATTTCTTTTACTATAGAACCGTAAGAATCTTTTAAACGTGAAATTTCTAATAAGCATACGTCTTCAAAGGGGACAGGATAGCCGGAAGTACAGGCATACAGAACCACATCCTGATTACGATTTAGTTTGTAGAAGATATTAAGTAACTCTTCCTCTTCTTTTAATGTAGTCATTCCTAAAGAAATATGAATTTCTCCGGAATATTCAGTGCAAATATATTCTAACAGTGCTTGATGATTATTTTTTGCAGAGGGGATTTTAATCAATTGAGGGTTTAGTGAAATAATTTCTTTAGCAGAAGTCATATCCCAAACTGAAGAAGAATAAATCCCTCCAATACTTTCCGTATATTCCTTCAACTCTTTATGTTGATCCAAAGTAAATTCTAAAAACTCTCGGTGCGCTCCATAAGTATTACCATAAGCATGGTGAGGATTAGGATGGGCAGTATGGTATTGTTCGTTTGATAGCATTTCTATAGGAGTTCGTTTTTGGAATTTGACGTAAGAAACGGCACAATCAATAACAGCACTTTTGATAAGCGCTTTTGCAATATCCATATTCCCCATATGGTTACAACCGATTTCGGCAATTAGTATTGGTTTTTTATACATACTCCCCCCGTTGATTCTATTGATTTTATCATATACTATTTCTTTATAAAATAGTATCATAAAAAATTATTGTTGCTATGATCCGAAAAGCATTCCTTATATTAGTAAACAGAACTATTACAAATTTACCAAACGCCCTTAAAGATATTTTTTTCCTTTTAACAGTTTTTAGATATAATTGTCAGATCAAGATTTTAGAATAAATTTTAAACATACCCATATTGGTTTTATTACATGGTATACAAGACGTAGATAGATATTTTCCCGTAAAGAATTCCATTCCGATTCCATCCCTTTATCAATAAATTTTTTTTTAATTCTCCGGATGACTCCTCTTTGAGATTCTAATCTTTCTTGCTCAAGCCTTTCTTGTTCAAGTCTTTCTTGCTCAAGCCTTTCTTGTTCAAGCTTTTCTTGCTCAAGTCTTTCTTGTTCAAGTCTTTCTTGTTCAAGCTTTTCTTGCTCAAGTCTTTCTTGTTCAAGTCTTTCTTGTTCAAGCTTTTCTTGCTCAAGTCTTTCTTGCCGAATTATTAAAGGGTTTTTAATCCAATCGTTAATAGAACCATTCGGTTTAGGTATAGGAGTGTGAGGAGTTTCATTACAATGAGGAGCTAATGGAATAATATCATTAATAGGAGAATCTTCTGATAATGAATAGACAGATACTCCGTCTAAATTTGAAATCATTTTTATAATAGATGCATCATATTCGCCACTATGCCAAGGCTGTAAATTACGCCTAGCTTCTAGCCCACCTGCTATAGAGTCCTTTAATGTTGCTCTATCCGGATGTAAATCACACATATTTTGGTTTATTTTAAAAGCATACATTTGTGTACCGGTATATAAATCTATTCCCACAAGATAAATTTCTGTATATCCCTGAGCAATAGCTTCTAAAAGCATCCGAATACCAGATGTCATCGTTTGGTGATAATAATACTGATAGAAATGAATATATTCATTAATCTCCGGCATATGAGAGTATGTAAATGGAATAAAATCTACCGTTGGAAAATTAGTAGGATCTCCTGACCCTAAACAATATACTTTTGAAATATAATACTCATTACGTTGTTTTAGTTCTTGTATATGATAAAATTGTATTTCTAATTGTTCAAAATGCGGTACAAAATATCCAGTAACATGCTTACCTACCCAATAATAATCTTCAAAGAAAAAATTATTAACTCGAAAAACATCAAACTCTTTAGGCAATCGACAATAGTCAATCGCAGTCAGCGAAGGACCATTACCTGCAACTACAATCGGTTTCATGAAAAAATCTCCTTATAAATCCAATCCCTATATTCAATTATTCTTTTCTACTATTTTTGTTGCTGTGTCTAAACCACTTCTAAGTGATTGATCACTCCATAAATAACCCCACTCACCAAAACGTCCTGCCGTGTAAATCCCTTGAGAGAGTAACCATTGACGCACTTTATCTCGTGATTTATAGATATTATGGGTAAAGATCACGTTTGCATACTCAAATTGGTGGGGTTCAGCAAATAAGACTTGCTCTGTATCAATGATATTCATAGCTACCATTTTTTCAATGGTATGGACTACTAACTCATCCAAAGAGAAATTTAAAGGTTTCAAATCGGAATAATATATTTCTGCCTGTAAAGAACTACAACCAAGAGGAACATTATTAGGCGACTTCATTGATGGCGAATAAACACGTGCAAATAAAATATCTTCATCATAGATATAAAACCAAAGCATTGGCTTTTTCAACTCCCCTTTAAGACCAATAGAAATAGTTACACCTTTCGTCGCATAAAGTTTTTGACTTGCTTTGTGTACATCTTTTGGAACATCCGTCATAATACTAATAATAAAAGGTAGCGGTAAGGTTGATACTATATCGGTATAAATATGTTTGAATCCATTTTGGAAATAGAGCGTTTTATTAAGATTATCCCATTTTATTAACTCATGATTATAGACGACATGTTCTTTTTCTGCCCAAGTATCTATAAAGCCTTGATAGGCACCATTAAGAGGGTATCGCATTTCTTTAGTATAGAATTTATTTGAAGGCTCTGTTCGTTGACAACCTTCTTCAACTTCTTGAAGATTACTTTGAAGAACACGCTCTCCAACCCATTTTGTTTCCAGATATTTTGGCTCCACTGTCCAATATTTACGAGTATACGCATTAGGAAACCGTTGTGCAAATGCTTCTCCAAACGCTTCATTTAACCACTCTTGATAATCTCTTTTTGGAATATCATTTTGTTGACGAGATCTAAAGCCATCTAAAATAATATCCTGCTCTTCTTTACCGAGAGGATAAAGATTATTTTGAGCCGGATGGGCAATCCATTTTTGTTGGTAATAATTAAATGCTTTTGGTTCATGTCCAATATACTTTTTAGCCGAATCAAGAAAAAGTTGCTTAACTTCTTGATCTTCAGTAAATGAAAAATGTACAAATCGATCAAAAAGAAATCCTGCTATCTCCATTTTCTGACACAGTCCCCCATAGTGGGATTCTTTTTCATAAATGATATATTCTTGATTATGTTGCCGTAAACGATAAGCTACACCTAACCCTGATACTCCAGCTCCTAAGATTGTAACCATTAATTTCGTCCTAGTTTTGAAAGAATATAATAAACCATCTTTTTTGCCATACTCCGTCTTTTAGACTGAAGAGGTAATATTTTATTAACTATTTTTTCTAATAAGGAATTAATACCTTGACTTGGAGATTGTATATTTAATATATTATAAGCCTTCACTGCTTTAAAATATAGTTCTTGGCTTCTCATACACCATTCTATTTTATTGTTACCAAAAAATTCTTGTTCTTTCTGTATAATATAACTTTCTATTCTATCTGTTGCAATAGCATCGATCATTCCTTCAAACTCTTTTAATGCAAATTCGTTAGAGAAATTTTTAAGATTCTCCTTTGCCGCTATACCCATCTGTTTGCGTAGATCTGGATTTTGTAATAAATAGATTAACTTATCAGCTAAATCTATAATATTCCCTAATTCAAAGCTTATAGAATCTTGAGAAGAATACAACTCTAAATGGGGGAAATCAGAAACTACTGTTGGTAAACCAATACTTTTAGCTTCACTATAGACCATACCCCAACTATCCATATATGTAGGAAAACAAAATATAGATGCTTTTTTAAGATAAGGAAGAATATCTTTTTGGAATCCTGTAAGCGTAATAGATTGTTCTAAATGATATTCTTTAATCAGATTATTCATATAAACTACTGAGGAATCATCATACATATAACTTTGTCCACCAACAATAATTAAATGTGCTTTAGGGCATGCCGATAACACAATCGGTAACGCTTTAATAAGGTCAAAAATACCTTTTGTATTTTCAATTCGACCAACAAAAGCTATCGTATCACTTTCAATATCACATTCTCCCATATCTAGATGATCGAAAGATAAAGGATTAGGAACATAAAGTGCGTTTTTTACTCCAGCCATCTGCCAAGACACCATATCCGTACGAGAAACCGTAGTAAGCATAGAAGCAGTCCGTCCAACTAAAGATATCATTTCCATAGTGTGTGGTATGAGATGAAATATAAAATTCAAATAACCATGGCAAGCAAAAATCACATGGATACCCAACATTCTCAACATCAATATAAAATAAAAATTGTTATAGTCCCAAACGCACAAATAAATAACATCAATTTCTAAACGTTTAGTTTCTAATTTTAGGATAGATAACTGTTCTTCTATATTTGTACCAATATACACTCTTGTAATCTCTTTAGGAATATCATAATCATTTCTATGAGGCTTCTCCACTGTAAAAACAATAATCTCAAAGCCCCTACAATGTAAATAGTTAATATACTGCGATACAACTCTTTCAATCCCACCATTATAAAAACGATTAAGAAAAAACATTATTTTTTTAGGGTGTCTAATTTTATTTTTAGGAAAATTAATTGTTACCGCAGAACGTAATGTATTTATCATAGGTTGTCCTTGGATTCCAGCAACAAAAATATCTTCACCTAAAAAATAGGCAATTTGATCTAAAGGAATTCCTTGTAAACTCACACTATATTTACTTATAATATCCCACAGATAATTAGCTCTCAATCTATGTTCATAAAAAATCTCTGTTGAAAATTTCTCTAGAAGGCTATATTTGGTAATAAATTTATCAAATAATTTGAGATAAGTAAGAGAATCAAAAAATATATAAGTTGCTATTCTCCTATTACGAGCTAAAGAATCAGATCGCTCTAAATAATAGTATAGAGGTTCTGTAACTGCTGCATATGAATTAGCAAAATAACAATACGCCGTAGTTTGAATTTCATCTTCACCCAATATAAGATGGCATTCTATAGGAATGTCTAAAGCTTGTATTGCTTTTTGATAAAGTTCTGTTCTATACAATTTCCCCCATATCAACACACTGATTTTTTGAGTAAGACGGGCTTGATAGATCCTATCACCATTTATTTTTTTTATAGATGTTTGATAAAAAGAATCCTTAATATAAGTAGATTTCCCATTTATAATTTTTTCTATAATTCCATCACATTGGATAAGATCAATAGTACAATTATTAGTTGCCTTATAAAGCATGGAACAAAAATCTACATGCAAACGATCATCTGCATCTAAAAATGTTAAATATTGACCTCTTGCTTCAAAACCACCAGTAATTCGTGAACGTAGTAGACCAATATTTTCTTTAAGAGCAATCAAGCGAATGCGACTATCTTTTTGCATATAAGAACGAACAACATCTACTGTTTTATCCGTTGAAGCATTATCAACTACAATAATTTCAATGTCAGTCATTGTTTGATTAAGGGCAGACTCTAAGGATCTTTTAATAAACATGTCCATATTATATGTATTAATAATAATCGAAACTTTGATTTGATCTTTTTCTTGTAATGTTAGCCCTGTCTCAGTAATAATACTCATTTTTAACCCCCTTATCTACTTATAAATTATAAAAATTATTTGTTAATACATAGCAATAACAATCTTTTTAATGATTGATACTGTTTAGAATTCTTTGGGAAAAATTTCATTGCGAGTTTAGTAATATATTCTCCTAAAAAATGAGAGCGTATTTTTTGCCGTTCTAATAAATTTTGAAGAATTAACTCATCTGTAAAATAAATAGAACTTTTTTTTAATATTTTAGAAACCATTTCTTTACCTAACGTTAATCCAGAAATCCTTTCTAAAAAACCATCAAACAGCTCTTTTTTAAGCAAAGTAAAAAAACTATCGTCTAAATCTAAATACTGTTGCAGGATACTAAGATTTTTAAAAACTTCATCCATTTGAATAAGGTCTATTTCTATTGCGTGGAGTGAGATATTGTTTGTAAAACTTGCACTATTAATACGGTAACTCATCACTACTTTTGGTACGTAAATCACTTTTTTACAAAATATCACTGTAGCAGTAAATAAAAGAAAATCTTCCCAAATCACTATTGGTTGATTTACATCTAAAATCTTATATGCGTCTAAAAGAATATCCCGACGAAAACATTTACCCCAAAAAGCCCACGAAGTAAATTCCCGTTTTGAATAAAGATCAAACAACACATTATACTCAACTTTACTCAAACCCTTATTGGCCCATAGTGCTTTTTCTTTATATTTTGGATGTACACTTAGTGTTTGTCCAACAATAAGATCTGGATTATATGGTATTTGTTTTATATATTCTTTTAAAATATTATTTTCAAACCAGTCATCAGAATCGCAATATATAATATATTGCCCTGTTGAATATAGAAATCCTTGTTTTCTTGCTTCAAAGACACCTAAATTTTCTTTATAGTGAAGATATTTAACAAATGAATACTGATCAGTAATTGCCTTTGTATCTCCGGAAGAACCATTATTAATTACTATTACTTCTATATCACTCATATTTTGATTCACACATGAATCAAGACATTGTTTCAAAAATTTTTCTGTATTATAGACAGGAATAACAATACTAAATATTGGAGTGTTCATAGTAACATGTCTTGTAGACCTTTTTTAAGGGTATACTTCGGAATCCAATGAGGTAATTTTGGTGCAGGAGGGAGAACTTTCATAATTTCTGTTGCACGATACGGCATATCATGAATGATATCCACTTGTCCTAATCCTAAAGCTTCCGCACAAATATGAGGGACTTGTTTTAATTGTAAAATTTCCGATCCCATCACCATGTATATATGTACTTGGTGGGCTTCTCGTTCTGCTGTTAATGAAAAAATCATCGCATCAATCGCATCTTTTACATAAAGAAAACAAATTTCTTGTTCTCCCGGACTCATATGAAATGTTTCACCTTTTTTTATTTTTTCTATACAACTATTTAAAAAACGAGCATGAGGTTGATTAATTCCATAAATATCATAAAATCCTAGAGTATAGACATCCATATTTGTATGATAAGAATAAAAAGTAACCAAGTCTTCTATTGCCTTCTTTGTAGCTGCATAGTAGGTTTGGGGATAGTAATCTTTACCATTAACAGAGGTAGAAAATGTAGAAATATTAAGAAATGTTTTCACATTATGTTCAGAAGATACTTGTAAGAGATGTGCCGGTAATATGATATTTGCACTTAGTATTGTGTCTAAGGTCGCAGATGTTGTCTGTTTAGAAGTATCTGCCGCCAAATGAATAACCATATCCGGCTTCCATTGATCAAAAAAGGATTGTAGCGTTTTGATATCACCATTATATATACATGTTGGGTATTTAGAATTATTCTTACGACTGATCACGGCCACTTCATATCCTTGTTTTTGTAATTCTGGACATAAAAAAGAGCCTACATATCCAGTCCCACCACTAACAAGTATACGCATGTTAATAATTCTCCGTTTTTAGAAAATATTGATTTAAAAATTCTTCAGAATACTGTTTCATATCTATTCCTTTATGTTGTGCATGATACCATTCTGCTGAAAGTTTGAGAGCTTCATCAACAGAAAAAATTAAATCCCAACCAAGTTCTTTACGAGCCTTTGTTTCATCAATAAGAAGTAATCCACTTTCTTTCCCAACAGACATAGCTTTATCAACATTAACTGCCCCTTGACCAAGAGCATCAATAAATATATTACAAACTTCAAGAACTGTTTTGGTTACTCCACTCGCAAAATTCCAAGAACCTTGATATTTTTTATCTTGGTGTAGTGTATACGCTAGCATAATATATCCATAAAGAATTTCAACAACAAATGTCCATGGACGAACCGCTTCCGGCATACGGATATCAACAACACCCTTGGTTAAAATATCCCGCACACAATCCGGAACAAGACGATTTGCAGACCAATCCCCCCCCCCAAACACATTACCTGCACGTGTGGAAGCAATACGTTTTTTAGGATCACTTTGAAAATAAGAAAACATATAAGCATGAAACACTAATTCAGCACAACCCTTAGACGCAGAATAAGGATCATCGCCCCCCATTTCCTCATATTCAGCATACGGTTCTAACCGTTCTTTATTTTTATAACATTTGTCACTAGTAATAATCACTGCTGTGATTTCACGTTCTAATAAACGGATTGTTTCTAAAACATTTGTTGTTCCCATAATATTGGAAGACATAGTAAGGTAGGGATTCTTATACGAAGTAGAAACAATTGCTTGTGCCGCAAGATGAAAAATAAAATCTGGTTTGTATTGATCTACAACTCGTTCAAATGTTTGCAATTCACGAATATCATGCAAATGGTCTGTTTGATTAAGTAAAATTTCACTTACTTGTAAAGCATAATAAGAATGGTTTTTATTTTCAGGCTCAGATATTGAATACCCAACAATCTTAGCCCCCAAAGAATATAACATATAAGAAAGCCATGAGCCTTTAAATCCTGTATGTCCTGTCACTAGAATAATTTTATCTTGAAATAATTCTCTTAATTTGTTTGCTGATACCATTTTTAACCCTCTAACGTTTCCAAGGTGCTTGATCTTTAGCCCATAATTCTTCTAAATGATTTTTATCTCTTAAAGTATCCATACATTGCCAAAATCCATGATGGATAAAAGCTTGTAATTCTCCTTGAATAGCCATTTTTTCTAAAGGCTCTCTTTCAAAAATAAGGTTTGAATCTGAAGAAAGACTCTTAAAGATATTTTTATTAAGAATAAAAAATCCCCCATTAATATAACTGTTATCACCTTCTGGTTTTTCTTGAAAAGTTTTAATTTCAGTACCATTCAAATCTAAAATACCAAAACGACCTTCAGGTTTCACAGCAAGCATCGTTACTGTTTTACCATGTTTTTTATGAAATTCTAGTTCTGCAGTGATATCAGCATCACACACTCCATCCCCATAAGTTAAGAAAAAATTCTCATCATTACCAATATAAGGTTGAATTTGACAGATACGGGAACCTGTCATATTACTATCGCCTGTATGTACTAAATGAATCTTCCATGGTTCCTTATCATGTGCATCATAGTCATACGTTGTTTCATTTGTATTCAAATCTATAGAAATATTACTTAAATGAGCCAAATAATTAAGAAAAAACTCTTTAATCATATAGCCTTTATATCCCAGACAAATAATAAATTCATTATATCCAAATGATGAATAATACTTCATAATATGCCAAATAATAGGTAAACCACCTATTTCTACCAAAGGTTTAGGACGTATAGAAGTCTCTTCTCCCAAACGTGTCCCCATACCTCCTGCTAAAATAACAACTTTCATAGATCCCTCTATAATATAATAATATATTTTACTACATAAGGATATATATGTCAATACTAATTAATATATTTATTACACAATATCTAGAGAAATTTCTTAAAGATTTTATATTGTCTAAAACAAATTTATTGATCAAAGCCCTCTCTTTTTATACTCACTTAATCATTGCTTATTAAGTATGATTAAATAATATATAGTCTTTCAAAAATATTTCTCTAGACCACTATCTTCTATACCAATACTCATAGAAGCGAACATTTCTTTAATATCCTACTCTCCTTCAAGAAGTTGAGAGGGATATCGCCAAAATTTTGTGTACCATCTACTTACATTGTTATACAGAAATAAAAATACTTATTAATTTGGTATATGGTAACACAACTGATATCATTAAGAGTGGAAAACACTCTAGTATACAATGTATATACGCCCAATTCTAACACTTCAAATAAGAATTATATTGTTTCCCATAATTCTAAGATTTGAGTATCATGGGAAGAATATATCCATTGTTTATCAAGATATGAGGGTTTTTTCTCTTCACTGCCTATATTTAAACCAAAAAATTTAGTACCTAATTCTTTTTGTGTATCAATTTCTTCAATCAGTTCAAAAGACAGCTCCCCCATAATAAAATCTGATACGATAAGAACATCAGCTTTTTTAAAGCTATGTGTTTTTAGTTGTTCTATAGCATGTATCAAGGCAGGAGCGACATCTGTACCTCCATGGAAAGACATCTGTAAAAAAGATATTAACTCTTGCATACCTGTCGTTTTGTCAAGGGTAAAGGTCTGGATTCCCATCGAAAAATTAATTATGTGACAAGCTCTGTCTTCTTTTATTGCTCGGCTAGCAAGTGATAGAGCAACAGCTTTTGCTATTGTTTCAGGAAGACCGGACATTGAGCCACTTGTATCCACACAGACAATAATAGGTCCTTTTTGCTCTTCTTCTTCAATCTCAATCTCTGACTCATGAATTTCTGTAATATATTCTATATCTTGCCCTTCTAAATGATAGCAGAGCAAGTTTTTTTCTGTATATTTCTGGTAAAAAAGATACTCTAAATCAGGATCACTTAAATATAAAAGTTCTTGTGGAATCATCCGCATCAAGTCATTATCCAACTCAAGTGATTTTATTTCTTCTTTAGAGTTAAGCGAATTGACAACAATAGGAATTTTCCGCTCTAACATAGTTTGTTCTTTTCGTTTAATCTTTTTTTGACTGATCGATCGCCCAATAAGATCAATTAATTTCTTAATATTAGAGTTTTCTAACAAAATTTTTGACCATTGCAATAATGTTGAAATATCAGCATTTAATAAATCAGCTTGACATAAATCCCAAAATATTCCCGTTTCATCAAATTGCTTTAAAACATGCTCGATTTTTTCTAATTCCTCAATACGTTTTTTTAAATCCTCCCAATATTTGTTTCTTATCTTTTCCAGTTCGCTTAAATACCACTCAGCTTCTTCTTGTTCTATATAAGCCAAAGCTGTGTCGTGTAAGCTTTTATTTACACCTTGTAATTCAATATCCCATTTATGACTTTGCTCTTTTATTTTATCCGAAGTACCGCTCTTTAATACTAATTTTTGTTGGTCTAAATCGTGATATTTTTTAATATAGAATTGATGCTCTTCTTTAGGTAATACTTCGAGATGCTGTTTGATAAATTCTTCTTGAGATCTAGAATCTTGAATATCTATATCTTTATCTGATACAAGAGCCGATTTAATATGAGTAAAAGGATTGATCGTACTCAAGTTTATCACTACTTTTGTGATCTTTTGTTTTGTTTGTTCAATTAGTCTGTGAATGGGCTTAAAGACAGCTAATGGTTTTTTCATTAGCTGCTCTGCCTCTTTACTGATTTGTTGGTTAAATTGTTCCTGATTCATACTAATCCTTCTGTAATGACTTTACTTTTTGCGTTAATTTGTCAATCTCGACTTTCAACCCCTCAAGAATTACTTTATTGGATTCAAGTATTGTGTTAAGAAAATTGAGAGATTCACCTACTACAAAATTTCCAACATTTTCCAAGGTTTTTTGAGTATGTTGTTCATAGGAATTAATAGTTTTTTCGATAGATTTGGTATAAGTGTCTGCCTTCTTAACAGCTTGCTCTATCTGATTATAACTTAGCCCTTTTTTTTGTATTTTTTGTGTTGAGGTCGGTGTAAGCTGGATTTTGATATTATACTGAGGTAATGTTAATTGATGAGATTTACTAATAGTTGCTACTCCTACTAGTTCATCAAGTTGTTGAGCAACTACACTCCAAAATTCTTTTGTAATAGTATTATAAGCATGTTCTCTACCATTTGAGTCTGTAAGAACACAAAAACTTTGATTATGCTCAACGTCTTGGTCGTCATAACAACTTAATTCTTGTAGATTGGCAAGCTCTTGGTATCCAAGCGTATCTTCAAACAAAGAGTCTATGATTTCATCATTAGTTTTGTTGAATTCTTCTTTGTATGTATCAAGATCAAAGCCTTCCGGCATGAGGTAAGATAACAGAGCATTTCCAACAATTTCTTCAATCTTCGTACGATCTTCATCCTTATCCCACATACAATACTTCAAAAGAACCAGCTGAGAAACTTCTACCCCATCATGTCCTGAATATAAAGCAGCATAACGTAAAATATTGACGAGTTGTTTTTGACGGCGATCGGATATATAAATAGGATTTTCTTCCAATTCGTGGCACTGATCTACGATGTCTGTAAAACACTCTAAGGCCTTATCAGACATCTTGATCGTTGCTACTCCTTGATTAAATCGTTTCACATCTTCAGGTGATAATGTCTCTTTAGGGATGAATTCCATAGTATCATTATTTTGGAGATACGCCATACGATTGTTATTTTCTTGTATTGGGTTTACAAAAATACGAATAGGAAAACGATCATAAAGCGCCTCTAAACCTTGGTTGGGTGGAGGGGTTTCATTAGAAGCCGAGATAATATAAGTAAGAGGAACATCCATATTTTTCGCTCCGTTTTTATATTTTCTTTCGTTAGAAATTGTCAGTAAAGCATTTAAAATGGCTGGCGAAGATTTCCAAATCTCATCTAAGAACGCAAAATCGGCACTGGGTAAAAACCCTTCTGTTTTACGAGAAAACTGCTCGTTTTTAAGTGCCTCAATAGATACAGGACCAAACAAATCTTCAGGGGCACTAAATTTATTCATTAAATATTCAAAATACTCTCCTTGAAATACCGAAGCAATGCGTCGTGCTATTAAGCTTTTTGCCACTCCTGGTAAACCAAGCATAAACACATTTTGATGGGACAAAGCACCTAATAAAGATAATGCCATTATTTCTTCTCTTTCATAAATATTTTGATTAAGATCTTCTAAAATTCTTTTGATTTTTTCGTGCATAGTTTTTTCTGACATGGTAGTCTCCTCTTTGATAATTAAAAAAATTAATATTTCTAGCCCTTAAAGAGCTAGAAATATTCTTCCCTATTTTTTAGGATTTTTATTAATGCTATGTGCGTTCATATCTTTCGTACGAATTATATTGGTTCCATTCCCTGTTGCATGTCTATTAGAATTTTTAGACATAGAACGTTGATCATTTGGGGTACGATCTGATCCTTTAGGCATAGTTTCCTCCTTATAATTATTTGTGATCTATCAATAATTACGTACTTATTAACAGATACACTCTCTATACTAATTCTTATTAAATTGAGTTTTTTATTTTTTGATGCGATGGATCGATCTCACGAATAAATGTTTTTTCATTCTTAATACGTCGAATTCTAATTCTTCCTGAACCCGAAAAACGATATTGATACACATCTTTATAACGAAGCTTCTTATAACACATCCCTCGAGTGGGCTTAAGGTTTTCATGTTCCGTATGTAAAACCTCAAGAATATGAGAGAATTTCTTTGTATGCTTCAATAAGAATTCCACTAAATTTATTTCCTGATTAAAGGACAGATTAGGGAATAATGTTTCCTCAATAATTTTATTATTGTGATTTCCATTTTTAAAAATTTCAGCGATATACTCCCATTTTTTTATTTTAAATGCATACCTAATATCTTCTCTATTCACTGTTAGTTGAATATAATGTTTTTTAAATAATTTGATTAAGTTGACATTGGCAGTGTTTTTTAAGAGTTGTAAAGTATCTTCATTAACAATAATATTGGCATTTAATAGTTTTTCACATGCTTCAATATCTTGCTTATTAATATAATAGTTAATCATATTAGAATTGATACTTTTCTCAATTAAATAAAGCATATAAGGTGCCACAGACTCTTCAAAGTAAGGAGTCTGGAAGAATCTATATTTTGATCTAAATTTGCATTGTTATCTGACATATATTTCTCCTATGTGTCTTTCTAAATATATTTATCATTTTTTATATCTTTTTTCATATTTTTGTAAATTATAATCCATCTTCATCAGTTCTTCTACGATATTTGTATTCGTATCATATAGTGAATTTTGACAAGGACGTACCTTATAGGGAACTGTACCCATAAAATACCCTTCAGCATTGAGCATAATATAAGAATCTTTAATAAGATCATTATCTTCTATATACATGATGCTCTCAAATTTTGTATGCTTATTGATAAAGTTTTGAAATTCTTGTTTTGTAATACAAAACTCTTGATCTGTGTCCTCTCCAATAGGCATAACTTGAAACACTTTCCAACGATCTGGTTGTACTATTGACAGGAATTCAGAAAAATCTTCTTGTAGATTATATTGATTAACAACAGTATTGATTTTTAATTCAACACCTAAATCTTTGACACGATAGCAAAATTCGATAGCTTCATCTCTAGTCAAAGTATTCGCATCAATAGATCGACCTATTTTTATGTTTGTTTGGTGTGAGAAACTATCGATACTTAATCCTACAGTAACCATTTTGGCGAATATTTGGAAAAATTCAGGATTTTTTATAGCAGAATAGCCATTAGTAACCACAGAGGTCTGTAAACCTAACGATATAGCATAGTCTACCATTTCAGCAAACTGAGGTGCTATTGTAGGTTCTCCTCCGACAAAATTAATCCGTCCAAATATTTGACATTTATCTAGTACAGGTTTGTAGTTGAAATTAAGGGAATTACAAGATTTATTTGCAAAACAGAAACGACATCTCATATTACAATGATCTATAAAATGCCAATTAACTGTAGTTTGAATCCATGAATTTTCCATGAATAGACTCCTAATTCTAATAAAAATTAGGAGTAATGTTTGATATATTATTATTGTACTTCATTTTTAGAATAAAGTCAATAGTTTTTTTAAAATATTTAAAATATATCGCTATAGTTACCCATAGCGATATATACCACTTGCTTATACGAAGTGGATTTATATATCAAACCATTACTCCTATAGTAATGTAATAAGCTTATATACCATGGAAAATGGTTGATACAATATTATTATAAATTATTTCAATAAATATATCAATATCTATTGAAAAAAAAAAAATATTATTCTATAATTTAGAGAGGTGTTATTATGGAAAACAATATTGAAATTGGTACAGTATTACATGGCAAAACAGATAAAAATGAGTTAGAAAAACATTATAAAATTGTTTATAATATTGTAGAAAACAAAAAAGGTACTATTAGTAAACAAGATAGTATACAGTTTATATCAATAACATCAAACTGTTCTGATGGTAACTATAAAGAAGTAACAAGAGATGACTTTACATCTAATAATACGATTAGAGGATTCTTAAATGCTAAAAATACAGGAAGACAAACACGAGTAATAATCGATCAACTTATTTTTGAAGGTAAGCTTAAAAAATGTAATTATGATGCTCTTGATAACTTAATTAGAAAAATCAATGAACTTCTTGACCATGTAGAACAATCTCGAAGAAGAGCAGAAAACGCTGAAAAAAAAGCTGCACAAGCAACACAAGCCCAAGAAGAAGCGAACAAACAACTTAAACAAGCCCAAGAAGAAGGAAATCTAAAAATGATACTAGGGGCACTTGTAGGGGTAGTAGTCACGACAATGTCTGTGTTCTTACTCTCTAATAAGAACAATAATAAATAATATACACAAAATTCTATCATTAAAATCCAGAAATAACCCACTTCATAAATAGGTTGGGTTATTTCTTATTATTTATATTCTTCAGGGTATTTATTTGAAACATTCATTGGAAGTTAAAATTAATCCCATATACCTAACATTATATAATACAGACATTAAAATATCAACAGCCTTTGAAAATCAGTGCAAATAACTTACTATTATTTTACATTTCCTAATTTTCGTCCAATCACACTATTCTCGTAAAAAAATATCCCCCTCAATGAGGGGGATATTTAATAGAAAACTAGTTGGGAAAATCAATCTTACTATGATCAATTCCACAGGCATTAGCCACGCCAATTGCATAATCTTTGTGAGCACGAGCACAATTGTTAATATGGCGAAGTTTAATAAACTCAGGAATATCACCCATCGCACGTGCGGTATTATCAAAAAGAGCTTGTTTTTGCTCAGCATTCATAAGATTAAAAAGAGCAGTTACTTGGAAGTAATATTGATTATCATCTTCTCGGAAATCGTACTGGTATGCTGGACCGTAAAGATCCAATGGTGGCTCTTTGTATTCAGGTTGCTCCTGCCATTTACCAAAACTATTTGGTTCATAGCCGGGAGTCGAGCCAAAGTTACCATCAATACGCATTTGACCGTCTCGGTGGTAATGATTGGTTGGAATTTTCGCTTTGTTAACAGGGATTTGATGATGATTAACCCCTAATCGATAACGATGTGCATCTCCATACGAGAATAAACGTCCTTGCAACATACGATCCGGAGAAAACGAAACACCCGGAACAACAGATGCAGGATTAAAAGCTGCCTGTTCTACATCAGCAAAATAATTTTCAGGATTACGATTAAGCTCCATAACCCCTACTTCGATAAGAGGATAATCTTTTTGAGACCAAACTTTGGTAAGATCAAAAGGATTGTAGGACAAATTATTTGCTTGTTCTTCTGTCATAATTTGAACGCATAATGTCCACTTAGGGAAATCTTTCTTTTCAATGGCGTTAAAAAGATCGTTTTGGTGACTTTCACGATCTTTTCCGACAAGTTCTGCTGCCTCTTGATCTGTAAGATTTTTGATCCCTTGGGCACATCTCCAATGAAACTTCACCCAATAGCGTTCGTTTTTGGCATTAATAAAGCTGAAAGTATGACTCCCATAACCGTGCATATTACGATAGCTTGCAGAAATCCCACGATCACTCATTGTGATAGTAACTTGGTGTAAGGCTTCTGGAAGATTACTCCAAAAATCCCAGTTATTTAGAGGGCTACGCAAATTGGTTTTTGGATCACGCTTAACAGCGTGGTTGAGGTCAGGAAATTTAAGAGGATCTCTCAAGAAAAAGACAGGAGTATTATTACCTACCAGATCCCAATTCCCTTCATCGGTATAAAATTTTACGGCAAAGCCACGGATATCCCGTTCAGCATCGGCAGCTCCACGTTCTCCAGCAACTGTCGAGAACCGTACAAAGACTTCTGTTTCTTTACCGATTGTATTAAAAATACTGGCACGTGTATATTTTGTAATATCGTGCGTAACTTTGAAAACTCCAAAAGCTCCTGATCCTTTTGCGTGCATACGACGTTCAGGAATGACTTCTCGATCAAAATGGGCAAGCTTTTCTAAAAACCACACATCTTGAAGAAGCATTGGTCCACGTTTACCTGCAGATACGATATTATTGTTATCAGGCACAGGGGCACCGGCAACAGTTGTAAGTTTTTCAACCTTGATAGGGTTGGGATTTTGAGCGTTCTTATATTTATCCATGATATCTCCTTTAATATAAATGAAAATTTATTATAATTTATCATACAATCAATTCTTCTCTCAATTCCTTTATTACTTAATATCTCTTACTCATCTTATTAATCTTCTTAGTGAAGTAGGATACCTTATTTAAAAATTTCATTTATATTATACTATATCTATGGTTAAAAGTCAAGAAGAAAATATTCTAAAGGATCGTGCTCGATTTTTTTCAGATATTAAGTATCACTCATAGCTATGAAAGAAATCAAAAAGATCATTTTATTATAGATTCCAAACAAATATCCAATAAACACCTTCTTCATTTTATAAAAATGCTTTCCATTTAACGATACAGTTATTTTTCTAGGAGATCATCCATGTAAACATCATACAACCATTACCCATTTCTTCGATAGTAACAATTATCATAGCACAATATTAGGGATTTAATTGTTTATAAACACTAATCATGCTATTTAAACGTTGAACATCTTTTTTATAAAGCTGAGTTGTTTCAGAAAAGGATTTTCCATGAAATTGAATACTGATTTTACTATCATTCTGCACATAACTTAAGAGAAATTTTAACAGTTCATTATCTGAGACAGAATAACGTTCATACATCAAATTATTATTTATAAAAGTATTTCTGGTTTCCCATACCACCGTATAATCAACATGTTGCCCATCTTGATTTTGAATCTTTATTGTCGAAGATCGGATCGTAAGCCATCCAGTGCCAGAATATTCAAAATTAAATATGGGACGTATCGTCGTATTCAGAACCGTAATACAGAATTCAAAACGATGGTACGCTTGTTTATATTTGATAATATAGTTATTTTCCAAACGATTGTAACGATATTTAATGTCTTTTGGAATTTCTATGATACGTTCACGAAATTCTAAAACGGAAGGTCTCGTTGCCATCCCAAACACGGAACTTGAAAAGAACAAGCAGAATAGTAATAAATACATAATAACTCCTATAAGATTCTAACTATAACCCAGAAAATAAAGTTTCTAAAAAGTGTTCTCGAGGACAAGATTTTAAGACTTTTGTCGTAATATTATTAGGAAAAGGATGATCAAAAGTGCTTCTTGTTGGTATTAGTGTCATGCCTCTTGTAACTCCTTGTAATTCTACGGATACTGGACTCTCAAATGTTTCAAATAGCTCCGGATATGCCGCAGCCACCATTGCGGTAGGATCGTATAAGGGCATTTTCGTTTGAGGATCTCCTTGATAAAATTTATTCAACAAATATTCTAAAATAAGAGGTGTCCATTTATTAGAGCTTAAAGCCAAATATTGCTTGAGTTCATAAGCATGGATATAAGAAGAATAATCACTAATATCCAAACCACTTTTGATGATAGGAATACCGTAATCAAATACAATCTTAGCCGCTTCCGGATCAATATAGATATTAAATTCGGAGTAATAGGTAACATTCCCATAACTTCCCCCTCCCATCATAACGATTTGATCAATTTTAGAAGCATACTCAGGGTACAACCGCAAAAAAATCGCTATATTAGTTAAGGGGCCTAAAGTAATTAGTGTTAGTGTACCTTCTAAAGTCAATAAACATTGTGCTAAGGCTTCCGGAGCTTTTATAGAATTTAACTGATCGATAGGAAGCACCTCTATAGGTCCTAATGCCGTACCATGTACATAAGACGCATTATATTCTTCTTGAAGTAATGCCCGAGAAGCACCGCTATATAAAGGAATGTCCGTTCGATTAAGATGGGTAATTATTGCCGATAAATTACCGTTTACTTGAGATAGTCCGAGGTTACCGTTAATCGTAGAAATACCTAGAATATTCCAATTAAGTTTTTTTTCGTTTTGGATCGCCCAAATTAATGCTAAAGTATCATCTAATCCTGGATCCGTATCAATCCAAATATTTTTTTTCATCCTATCCCTCCTTAAATGATATTTGCAAATAAACTAGCAATAGAAGCAGTCATCCAAGAAGCTCCAGCACCTAAAAACATTGCAATAAAACCATAACGGGCATAGATATCTTTTTTATTTTTAACGTAAGGGGATACTGTGCCTAAGGCAATCGCTACCGTTCCTGGATTAGCATATCCACATAAGGCAAAACTAGCAATAACAATAGATATTTTTGATAATTCCATATTTTTTATAAATTCTCCTAATTGAGCAAATGCTACAAATTCATTAACAGAAATTTTTGTCCCCATTAAATAACCGACTTTGAACATATCTTCTACCGGAGTCCCCATAACAAATGCCAAAGGAGCAAATAGATAACCAAAGATGGTCTTGACACTCCCAGGAACAATTCCTTTATATTCTCCAAAAGAATTTTTCTCTTGTGCAAATACCGAAGCAAGTAATTCTCCATCTACAAAGGCATCTAATTGAGATAAAGCTCCATCCACCATAGCAATCAATGAAATGAAGACAATCAAGGCTCCTCCCATAAACAAAGAGATCTGTATTCCTTCCGAGATCCCTGTCATCGTAGCAGCTAGTGGTTTTCCATAGTCCGGTCCTTTAATAATTTCGATATGTTCTCCTTGAGTAATAGGTTTATTGGTCTCGGGTACTAAAATTTTGGATAAGGCGATCACCGCTGGAACAGACATGGCACTAGCTGCAAGAAGATGCGTTGCACTAATACCAATAGAGATAAATGCAGCAAACAAACTTGCAGA
This sequence comes from Brevinema sp., assembly GCA_051658845.1. Taxonomy (GTDB): domain Bacteria; phylum Spirochaetota; class Brevinematia; order Brevinematales; family Brevinemataceae; genus Brevinema_A. The sequence goes on from JBOFNI010000128.1 coordinate 27,569, forward strand.
AATTGTTGCCATAACACTGGTAAGCATTGCTGATATTTCCGAGTTTGTCAAGCGATCCAAATAACTTTTTACAAACAAAAGATTATTTCCGCCTAGAGGAATACTCCCTATACTAACAAGAGTTTCTGCTCCGGAGAGTGGTTTAATCCCTAAAGACATCATATTCCAATTGATAAAACTCGCAATACTGGAAATCGTTTGATTTAATAGACCGACACTATCCAATATCGATACTAAAGCTGTAAAAAATATAATCGATACTGTTACCTCAATAGCAAATACAAACCCTACTGCACCTGTATACAGATTACCAAATAAGAAACTCCCTCCTGCTCTCGCATAAGATAAAAGCTCGGTTATTCCATCTCCGATTCCTTGAAAGAAATCTGCACCTGTAGTATTAGTAGCCCACAAGGCACCGTAAATCGACGTACAGACCAAGATTCCTGCTATATTTGACCAAGATTTTGGCAAACGGATAATCTGGTTTTCCGAACAAATAACACGAATAGTACCGACAATCAAAAAGAGATACCAAATCATATCTCTTATAAAAACAGAAAAATCGCCTAAAAGGCTAAAAGCAAACGATACTCCTACTGAAATAACAATCCCAGCCCCTATTTGGAGTATAGGAGAATGTCTCCCATATCCTAGTTTATTTAAATTATAAGTTACTATTGCTAAGATATAGATAAACAAACAAGCAAGACTAATCCAATGAGATCCTAAAATAATACCTGCGATTACAAATTGCATGGTAATTCCCCAAATTACCAGCTTCCAATCCACCGCTTTTCTGTTTTCCGAAAATAGGTATGCCAATACAATAAATGACACTACCCCTAACAGTCCTTGTAAATTCATATTTATTCTCCAAATAACTACTTTTATACTATTAATTGATCTAATAATAAAGAAATATATTTTTTTCTGTCTATTGTTCTTAATCGACATACTTTTTTTATATTATTTTCAGGGTATAAAAAATTATTCTCTCGATTATTGGTATAATCGTATGCCGTAAATCCTCGCATTTTCCCTTCTAATTGGACATCTACCGCCACATAATCATATTCAAATAACTCCGGATACCGAATATACATAAACGGTAACACATCATAAATTCTAGCCGCTTGAGGCTGATGACTTTTTGAAATACGATACCGTAGGAGATCCAAACTCCAAGCCTCTAATACATGATGATATTGTTCTAATTCCTCCGGTGTGATATAAGCATAGCGATCCGTAATATCCAAATCACTAAGTACAATAGAAATACCACTAGAAAAAACAAGATGTGCCGCTTCTGGATCCACATAGATATTAAATTCTCCATAAGGAGCGATATTACCGTAACTACCTCCCCCCATAATAATGATTTGTGCTATTTTTGAATGATATTCAGGATAATGAATGAGAAAAGTCGCTATATTTGTCAAAGGGCCGAGAGTAATAAAAGTAATCGGATCTTCACATTGTTGAAAATAATGCTCCAAACCTTGAAACAGATGCCCTTCATCTGAATAGTTTTTTTCCAAAACAATAGGTCCAAGGTTTATTCCATGAACATGAGAAGCGTTAATCTGATTTCCCAAAAAAGAAACAGCAGCTCCTTTATAGACAGGAATATTTTTGTTACTATGTTCCAGTAATGCTTTAACATTATTAACTGTAGAGGACACAGGAAGATTTCCTGAAACGGTGCTAATCCCTATAATATTAAAGTCTTGCTTAAAAGCCCATAATAATGCAATCGCATCATCCACTCCAGCATCCGTATCAATCCAGTAATTCATCCCAATAATTCCTGAATGATAAACTCTAGTTCATTAATATGAAGAATATTATAAACATTTACAGGAAGCATCTTGATAATCGTGGAAGAATCCTCCGTCTGATTAGAAATAAACTGGGGTGCAAGAAAAATAATATCATAATCGTGAGCCACCGATAAAATCCCAGAATCTGCAGATTCAATATCATATTTATCTCCGCATACTTCTTGAGCTTTTTTAGCTAATAAGGTACTCGTAATACCAGAAGAACAAATAATGGCAATCTTCGTTACTTTCGTCTGAAGAGCCGGTAAGTTCTGAGCTTCCTCAAAGGTGCCGGCAATGGCAAATGCTCCTTTTCTAGTAACACCGATCCCTGCGACTTTATTTGCATGACGAATGGCCTCTTCTGTGGTAAATCCCTTCGCCATTGCTCCAACAAAACCCCCAATAAAAGCGTCCCCTGCTCCTGACGTATCCATCGGTTTTATATTATGTGCCGGAATCAATTGATTCGAAAAATAAACCCCTTTATGACCAAGAGTAACAATTGTTTGAAGGTGCTTAGGAAGGGTTGCAACCGCATTTTTAATATGAGATTCGCTTGATGTTTCCATACCCGTCATTAATTTTAATTCATGCTCGTTAGGAACGATAAAATCCGTATTTTGTAGAAGTTCTTCAGGAATATCACAGACTGGAGCAGGATTAACGACAACAATCTTGTTCCGTTTTTTGGCTTCTTTAGCAACAAAAGTAATCGTTTCGATTGGAATTTCAAACTGCATCACAATAACATCATGTTGGTCAATCAATTCTAAATCAATTCTATCAGGAAGCAATAAGCTGTTCGCACCGGAAATAACAACAATCTTATTGTGCCCTTGTGCGTTTTTTTCGATAATCGCCGTCCCAGTTGGATGATCGATTTGAGTAACACAGGAGCGAATTCCCAGTTTTTTCAGTTCATCAATAATATAAGTGCCAAATTCGTTATTGCCAACTAAACCCAACATTGTTACTTCAACCCCTTGCAAGGCAACAGCAGACGCTTGATTTGCTCCTTTGCCACCAACCAAATGATGAATATTTGTACCAAATAAGGTCTCCCCTTCCTCCGGAAAGCGATCCATCTCCACCAGTAAATCCATATTAAGGCTTCCTACTACCAATACCTTCATATTCACCTCTTTACTCTTTTAATTGGATTAATTCCTTATAGATTATACAATAGAAACCCATTATACGCAACCGTCTTTTTGATATAATTTATTATTATTTTAGTAGTTTCTAATACACATCCACATAACTAAAAACAACCGGATTCTAGATCCGGTTGTTTATTTAATAATCCGAGTATTCTTACTCTTTTATAAATTTGCCGTCTCACACACGAGGAGATGCCCAATAATCGAAATCAACATATCACCGGCTGTTTGCACCGCTTCTTCATGATTACTGACTTGATCGGTAATCATCGAAAAACCCAACACTCTTATCTTGTGAAACCGTACCAAAATTGTTTCTATTCCAATCGCATCAGCACCTATTGTTTCTAATTGAGAATCCGATCTAGAACCATACACTCCTACCTTCACTCCGAAACCTCTACTAAGATGTGGCAACAAACTAACATCATAAGTATTTTGTATCTCCCCATTTCTTTCAACACTCATCAATGGAGAATTATTTTGCGTATTGATATAATTCGAAATAAGCATAATATCTCCTGCCTTAAGCTCAGAATTGAGAGAACGTGCCGTATTTGTTAATAAAACAACACGAGCCTTAAGTATACCGGCAATAGAAAACGCCGTTTCAAAAGTGTCCTGACCTGTGTTCAGATGATTTTGCAGAAACAAAATATTTTTCCCATGATGTTCGACGTAGACAAAATTACCGGAATCACTGATATGGGGAACTTCTTTATAAGGAATGATCGTCTTATCAGAAAAGCTATTTATCATTGACGATAAGTTCGAATCTAACACGACAGCAATATCGACTTTTTGAATATTTTTACTCTTAAAGAAATCCCCTATCTCCATGATCTGTTGTTTGTTATTAGGCATATCCGCCTCCTATGAAATTGTTGGATTCAAACTAATCGGTGTCTCTTAATTATATCCGATAATCGACCTAACAATCAATCCATGAGAAAACGATTTTTGTATTAATACTCCCCTTTTGGATGTATATTTTTCTTGTTTATTAAATTTCTTCTTATATCAAGTAGTAATGAAGAGATATATCTTGACCATATCAATCAATTTTATAGACACCATCATCACACAATAAAAAACTAGTAAGGGAAGAGCCCTATCAGTGCAAAAATATTAGCTAAAATACCAACAAAAACGGCAGCAATAGGTCCTGCAGCAAGACGCATAACCGGACGCTTTGCAATTTCATTCATAATATATAAACTAATTACAAGAAAAATCCCTGTACTCCCCCAAATCATTCCTCCTGCATTAACACCACCCACTAACAAAGCAATTTCTAATATCTGTGTCATAGAAGTACGGATACTATCTCCAGACTCTTTTAATGTAGGAAAAGAATTAAATAGATTTCCAATTTTCTCAAGGCTTAATACCTCAAAACCCATAGCACCAGCCCCTAACATAGCTGCTATAATAGGATTGGGAGCAAGATAACCTAATCCTAAGAACCAATCACACCAACCATTTGTTGCATACACACCACTAATAAGGGAGGTCGTAATAATAAGGGGAAGAAATGCAATAGCTTGAGCCATTGCAACGATAGCCGCTGAAACAATATCATTTTTACTGAGTAAAGCTGCTGCAATAGGTTCACCTGCTATCCAATGCATATTAGCTGCAAGAGCGATCAACGCTCCTGCCGGCATAAGATAAAAGATATTTTTCTTAATTCTTTGTACATTTTCAGTAAAGAGTAAGCTAGATCCATTGTTATTTTCTTTTATTTTTTTCTGTGTAGTAGCAAAAATAATCATGAAGATCATCCCCAAGAGCATTGCTACTCCTTCAGGACTCAAAGCAACTTCATTTCCTGCAATTACAATAGGATTAATAGCTTCGACTACAATACGCCCAAGGAAAGAAATCCCTAAGGTAATTATTCCTTTCACTTTTCCATGCTGATAGCCCACGGTAAGTGCAGGAAAAGCTACAAAAGCAGCAATAATAGGCTCCCCTACTGAAGATAACGCATCCAAAAAATTAACAGGTAAATAAGTAAATGAGTTAATCAAAGCATCCAATGCAACAGCAACAAAAGCACCATATAAACATCCAATAACAGTAGCCATTATACTATTATTTGAAGAAACCCCTATAATATCTGCTGTAAGCAAGATAATATGAATTACAATAATACCCGTTGCCAGTGTAATAGGCATAGCAAAACCTGTAATAAAACCAATACTAATGGCAAATGTAATACCTGCCAGTTCTTTACGATTCATCCGACCATTAAGAAACTCAGGCATAATAGGACGAAGTCCATCATGGTAAACAGCAATAGAACGTTGTGCCAAAAAACTTGCATAGCCACCTAATAGCCCAAAAACCAATACCTTAAATCCAATTTCAAACATTTTTCCCCTCCAAAGTTATAATAAATTATTAATCAGTAACTCTATGGAATTATCTACTTGATCATTTGTAAAGCCAAAAGCCTTAATTCCATTTTCAAGATATTGTCTAACTTTTTCATTATTAGGTGCTAAGCCTGCCATTGCTATCGTAGCACATTTATCTTGTCCAAGAATAGCATAAGCCATTGCCAATGCTCCTCCTGCGCCACTTTGACATGCACCAACATAATAATCATATGTTCCGTTTTTTACTTGCATCGCTGCATCATTATCACTAAAAATACGGGTTTCTATCTGCCCACCACTATATTTTTGGATAAGATCTTGTATTTCTGATTTAGAAAGTTGTCCTCCAATAGCTATTTTCATAATTCCTCCTAGAATTAATCATATTAAAAACATTCCAAAACATTTTCTATTTTATGTTTAGAATTATCTTATTTAAAGAGATAATTTTTTAGTATTTATATTTCATAAAGTCTTTATAATTAAGTATTATAAGCTATTTAATTTGAGATAATTTTTTAATATCTGTCTCTTAATAAAAGATTTTTATTAATATTTTTTTTGGATAAGGAACGAAACTATTTTACTTGAAATTTTGAAAATATTTTGAACCACCCCAATAGACATATTTAATAGATTAGCACTTGATTAAATAAAAAATCGGCTATTTTGTACAGTGACACTGTATCAAAACTATGAATGTTCCAATTTCTTTAAAAATTTAGTAAGATTGGGTTTATATACCATAATATTCCTACTAATATAAATATTCAATAAATTGAATATTTATATTATACCATATTTTTAAAAAAAAGAAAGAGAAAAAATGTTTTTGATAAAAAAATTTATAATTTATTTATAGATAACCAATTATCAATATTCTCTCTGTGGATTTTCTTATTAAAGAAAACATATTATATATCAAGCAATTTTTCTCTGAGTTTTTTTTATTTCATATACTAAATTTAGAAAATATTTCTAATATCTTTATAATTCTAGATCTTACATACAATCCCTCATATGAGATAATCCCAATAATCGTCTAAATCTAGAAATATATAGCCCATTATTTTCTTTAATTTTTGTAAAAATTTTCTAAAAAAAGCTTGATAATTTCTTATTTCTCCTCTATAATATAAAAAATCAAATAAAAAAACTAAAAATAGGGGGAATCATGCAACAAAAACTTGACTTTTTTGAAGAAATCCCCAACAATTTAACAGCACAGCACAGCACAGCACAGCACAGCACAGCTTAACTTAAATGTTGTCTTTTTTATTTTTAAATCCCTTAGATCTTTTCTAGGGGATTTTCTGCATTCTATTCTTTATTCAATAATCAAGCCACAAATTCTTATCCAATCATTCTTTTTTAATCCAAAACTCTCTTTTTGCGTTTTCTCGTTATCAACATTATTAATTCAACAATCAATATTGCAAAGCAATATATTTTATATTATAGGAGGATTTCTATGAAAAAACTTCAGAAATCTTTATTAGCACTTAGTGTGCTGTTTATTTTAGGAGCTTGTGCCACTGCTCCCAACAATAATAATGACGGAAATGGTGATATAACATTACCACCAGGTGTTGGTGGAAGCGGTGATCCCATATTGGATGAAGGACTTGGTGATGCCCTTGACCAAATCAATCCTGATGGGGATTTAACAACATATACCCAATGGATGAGCGTCTATGAATATGAAGATTATGACGGTACTCCTCTAAAAGCAATGAACAATTTTTTCCTTAGTGATGATGGTCAATTTATCGGAACAGTACAGGAAATATCTGGCAATGACATTATAAAACATTATGCTTCAAAAGGGACGTTCACTCTTACATCAATTGACGACTTTGATATATTCTTTGAGAGTAATGTATCAGGAGGAGCAGGTGTAGAAGATGTTGAAGGCAATAGACAACTACTACGTAAGAAAGAGTATATCCAAGTATATAAATTCATACCTACAGAAATCAAAGTCGCAGACGGTGATTCTGAAGATTGGATATCCGCACCTGATGAGTACTTAGAAGATCTCTACTATATCGTTAAAGAGATGGGCACTATCGAAAAACATCTAATATATGCAGAATTTGTAGAAAACGCAAAAAACAAAGACTTAGTTCTTGGTGCTCCTAAAGATGTTGTTTTTGAGAATCCCAAGATTTTTAAAAAGAAATAAACTCTATTTAAATTTTGCTGATCTCATCAATATCCCCTCCACGATTGTGGAGGGGATTTTTTATCGATTAATATCACGTTTGATAGGATACTCCAAGAATAATTGATCGCATATTATTCTTTGGATAGATAATCATAAAGCTCATCAAACCATTTTGCTCTTTGTTCTGGGGTAAACCAATCTCGTTTACCAGAATATATAAAATACCAATACGCATCATTAGGTTCTTTAATATATTCTTGATCCTTTAAAAATTCATCAAGCTTATTACACAAGTCAAATTCAGCTTTAACTTGATGATTTGTTATATTACCTGTTGTTAATCCAAATTGAATACATGTACGATTTGCTAATAATTCATAAACAATATAAGTATTCTCAAGATTTTGTTGCGTACATATAGGGATCTTTGGAACAGGAATCCCTATCCCAATATAATGACCCTCTTGTATCTTCTGAAGTAAATCAGAATCATCTATTTTTGATAAATTTGAAAAATATTGAATCTTATAATCTTTATTTTTTAAGAACCCTTCTATTTCTTTCAATTCATGATAAAAGATCAGAGAAGGTAATGAGTCCTTAACACTTTGGTAAAATGTTATTAATTCTTTATCAGAAGACTTATTTTTTTCTTCCCATGCTTTCATTTGTGCCAAGATTGCTTTATTCATGAGATTATCCTCCTTCGTTTGACCTGTAAGCTTTTCTATATTATAGAGATATTGATCAATTGCCGAAAAGAGACGGTATGGTCGCTCATCACGACTATCTTTAATACTCAATTTACCAATCTCTTCAATAACTAACTCATAAATCTTGTTGAGCCATTCATAAATTTCTTTTTGATAAGAAATACACTTAAAACGTCCTTTCTCTTTTAATTCGAGAATATCCTTATATTCTTTATTATATTCAGAATCCGCACCTATTGATTGAGGAGTAGGCTCTTTCCCATCAAGGGTCAGATAGAGCATATAGATATTTTCGATAGGCAAAGTATCTTTTAAAAATCGATAATATAGAGCAAGCTGCTCCTTTCCGTCTCCATAATCCAGTTTATTTTCAATAATAATATATTTTTTCCCTATTTGAATAAGAATATCCATCCGTCCTTCTTTAAAGGAGTATTCTCTCTTAATCGTAATCTCATCTTTATCTTCTAAAGAAAGAAAAGGGGGATCAATGGTTTTCAAAAAACATTTAAGAAATTCAGGGTTATACGATTTCCTCGATTTAGGATCAAGTAAGAGGCTTAAAATATCACTATGGGAATTTTCATAGCGATGTCTAAACGCTCCCAAGAGATGAAGACTTTCAGGAAGTTGTTCTTGTTCCTTAAGTGCTTCCTGAAAACCGGTATAGGTATAATCAAGTAACGATTGGATCTCCATATCATAACTCCTTTATTTAAAATATAGCTCATCATTACATCTCATCGAGTAATCGTTTGATTGCTCCGAGTTGTCCGGCATTGTTACCGGTTTTGGCAATCACAATATCTGCTAGAAATCCCACAGGTAATAAGGCTTTCACACGAGGGATCAGCAAGTCCAAGAGAACTTTCTCTTGTGCAGAAACGCCCCCTCCGAGAATTGCCGCTTGAGGATTTAAGATACAAACGGCATCTGCGATCCCGCCCGCCAATTTATCCGCCCAGTCTTCCAAGACAGCCGAAACTCTTTCGTCGATACCGTATTGATCGAAAATCCATTTACCATCAACGTTATCAATCTGATCCTCAGGAAGAGACCTAGCAATCCTAAGCATATCTTGGACACGACGAACTAATGCCAACGTCGACGCTTCTTTTTCCCAAAACATCGTTGTCCCTTTATTAGCCCTAATATAACCGATTTCACCGGCTTGAAAACCTGCACCGTAATACAGCTTATCATTAATCACAATACCAGAACCGATCCCTGTACCCATCGCAATACAAATAAAAGTATGGTAATCTTGACCAGCTCCCAGCCATTTTTCTCCCATTGCGGCACAATTAACATCGTTATCCACGATCAGAGGAAGACCCAAACTACCTTCCAAATGATCCTTAATCACCACCTCATGCCAACCTTTTGGCATATTAAGACTTGCCCATAAAGCTCTCCCTTCAAAAGGGTGAATGACCCCAGGACAAGAGATCCCTACCCCTTTGATATCGTACTTATCCTTGTACTCTTGGGCAACAGTAATAATTTTTTGGAGTAATTCCGCAGCGTCCTTTGAGGCTGTCGGGAAAGAATTTTCTTGGGACATCTGCCCTTCCGAACTGATAAGGGAATACTTTACACTTGTTCCCCCAAGATCTATTCCTAAAAAGTTCATTATGTTCTCCTTATTTATAAGAAATCATTTTTATTTTATATAACAGTATATACTATTTTTCTATAAAATCAAGTATTAAAAATTATTACTTTTATTCTCTTTAGTTCTTGACTATTCTTTAAATTAGGTTATAATATAGAGTAGTCTAAATATGATTATAGGAGTTTTTATGAAACAAAAATTACTTGCTTGTGATGTAGACGGCACCCTAATTTTCCATGAAGATCAAAATATTAAAGATTCCGATTTTCAAGCAATCAAACGCTTTCGTGATGCTGGACATCTTTTTGCCCTTTGTACAGGTCGGACTACCGTTTGGACTTTACCTTTAATCGAAAAACACCATCTCCAGACTGATGCCCTTATCCTATGTAATGGTTCTATGATTTACCGTGTCAATCCCCACAACCCTATTGATATTCAAAAAATTAGTAGTCGTAGTATTCCCAATAAAATTGGTTTGGAAATTATTGAGTATTTTTATCATTTGGAAGAATTTGCTCTCTATTGGGATGATGGTATCAAAACTTACGAACTTAGTGATCGATTACTATCCAAAGCTTCCTCAATAATACAAGAAAATCACTCTATCCACCTTCCTTTTAAGGAAGCAATGATTCTTACCTCTGATTTTGTAACCTTAGGAATAACACCGATTTCTTGTGAAATTTCAAAAGCCGAAGAAATCAAAAATTATATTCTTAAACAGTGGGACGTTCTAGCATTTCGGAATCAATTTTTTATTGATATTGCTCCACTAGGGTCTTCTAAAGGCTCTGGAATTACCGATCTCCAAAAAATCCTACAAAAAGATTTAGAACTCTATGGGATAGGCGATTCATTCAACGATTTATCGATGTTTCAAACAGTCGGTAAATCACATGCCTTTCTTATGAAGAACGGAGATAAAGAATTACAAGAATATACAGACAACCAAGTGGCTAGTGTCGAAGAATGTATTAATCTTCTACTGTCAAAAAAATAAGTATTTTGGAGAACATTTATGTATTCCCTAAAAGAATTATACCGTAGTGGTTTTGGACCTTCCAGTTCCCATACCATAGGTCCTTTTCGTGCTGGTACGATAATAAAAGATAAAAATCCTAATGCTTCAAGTTTTCGAGTACAATTATTAGGGAGTCTTGCTGCAACCGGAGTCGGTCATTTCACTGATAAATCATTGGAACAGGCCTTTGGAGACAGTACCTTAGAGATTGTATGGAGAGATGATGTGTGGCCCAAACAACACCCTAACGGCATGATCTTAGAAGCCTTAGATGATAACGGTATCATTATGGATTCTTGGGAAGTTTATTCCGTAGGGGGAGGCGCACTAGTTAATGCTGGGGAAAGTATCAACAGTGGGTCTCACAAATACCCTCACAATAGTTTAGCTGAAATTATGAACTATTGTAAAGAAAATCAGATCGAATTATGGGAATATGTAGATCACTTTGATGATGATGACATTTGGGAATACCTTGAAGATATCCGTCAGGTTATGATGACTGCTATCCAAAAAGGTTTAGAAAATAAAGAACATTACCTCCCTAGCCCTCTCAAGTACGCTCGGAGAGCACCTGAAGTATATAAAAACACATTAGCCGAAGCAAATCCTACCATTAAAGAAAACGGCTTATTGGCTGCATATGCCCTTGCCGTATCCGAACAAAATGCCTCTATGGGGATTGTTGTCACCGCACCCACTTGTGGAGCTTGTGGAGTTTTACCATCTGTACTAAGATATTTACAGGAAGTTTATCATAAATCTCCTGAAGAAATCCAAAAAGCTTTGGCCATTGCAGGAATTTTAGGTTTAACAGCAAAACATAATGCCTCTATTTCCGGTGCAGAAGCCGGATGCCAAGCAGAAGTAGGTGTTGCCTGTGCAATGGCAGCTGGTGCCGCTTCTTATTTATTAGGGCATGATATTAATCATATCGAAAATGCTGCAGAAGTCGCAATTGAACATCATTTGGGAATGACCTGTGATCCTCTTGGAGGTTATGTCTTAATCCCTTGCATCGAACGAAACGCCACCGCAGCCGTTCGTGCAATCCAATCTGCCTATTATGTATATTTAACAGGAGCCAAACATCTTATTACTTATGATGAAGTATTACAAACAATGATAGAAACTGGAAAAGATATGCAGGATGCCTATAAAGAAACTTCTTTAGGAGGCTTGGCAAAATATTACAACAAAAAATTAAAAGAAACCGGTGTTCAAGTAGAATTCAGTCCTTACAAAGGAAACTGCTAAAACAAAAAAAACTAAGGAGTTAACAATGATTAAAATGAATGATATTTTAGGAATTATTTTAGCCGGAGGTCAAGGAACACGTCTTGAACCATTAACCAGTCAACGTTCCAAGCCTGCCGTACCTTTTGGAGGTCGATATCGAATTATTGATTTCCCTATTACCAACTGTATTAATTCTGGTATTGGACGGATTTTTGTCCTAACACAATTTCACTCAGCTTCGCTTAATCAACATATTACTCAAACCTACAAGTTTGATCTTTTTCACGATTCTTTTGTTGATATTATTGCTAGTGGTGTCTCTAAAGATAAGACCAGTTCTGGATTCTCTCAAGGGACAGCTGATGCTGTCCGCAAAGGGATGCACCACATTAAGAGTATTAGAAATGCCACGTACGGCTTGATTTTAGCGGGTGACCAGTTATACCGAATGAATTTTAATACCCTTACAGAAATTCATGATAAATTTGATGCTGACCTTACCTTAGGGGTCGTTCCTGTTCCAAGATCGGCAGCAAATGCTTTTGGAATTGTTAAAGTCAACGAACAATACCAAATATTAGATTTTTGGGAAAAACCAGGAGATGTTGTTTTAGAGCAAGATTGGTATATACCTAAAGCCATCCGAGAAAAACATAATATTGCAGAAGATTGTGTCTTCACTTCGATGAGCATTTATTTATTTAAATTATCGTTTTTAGACCAAATTCTTAAAGAAAATATAGATATGATGGACTTTGGTAAAGAGATTATTCCTTATATCATCCAAAATCACCAAGTTCAAGTTGCCGTTCATAACAGTTATTGGGAAGATATTGGAACATTGGCAAATTTCCATAAAGCAAATCTTGATCTTACTTATGAAAGTAATGGATTTGAATTATACGATCCATCTTGGCCGACATTAACACGTCCTAGTCTATTACCCCCAACATCGATTAAAGACTGTTCCATTGTAGATTCTATTATCAGTGACGGTTCTCGTTTTGAAAAATGTAGTGTGAAAAACTGTGTTACCGGACAACGAACAATTATTCAAGAAGGTTCAAAAATAGAAAATTCCGTTATTATGGGTGCTGATTGGATTGAGGTCGAAAAAGACTTTGTAGATAATAAGGCAAACAATATTCCAAATATTGGAATTGGTAAAAATTGTACTATTAATAACGCTATTATCGATAAAAATTCCCGTATTGGAAATAATGTTACACTTCTAAATAAAGAAAAGCGTAATGAAGTTTATGAAGATAATTATATTATCCGAGATGATTTAATTATTATTCCTGCAAAAGCTATCATTCCTGATAATTTTACTCTATAAAATACAAAACTACCTTTCTTACAAGTTATTTTATTGATAATCCTTGAGTTTTTTCTCATTCTTATCGATAATCAAAAAAATAACTTGTAAAAAGTTGGTGTTTTCCATGTCTCAAGGTATCGTTTCTTTATCTTTATATGTTCGAAAAAAAATGAGAAATATGATTCTTATTAAATTTTATTTATTTATGATTTTTATAGTTGTTCCTTTTACTTTTTTGCAAGAGTTATTTGTACTCCCTTATATCATTCCTGATATTTCCTTAACACAAAATATTCCACTATTGTTATACAATTATTTTTTAAAACATTATATTCTGCATACTACTATGTTAGTATTTATTGTAGTCTTTATCGGAATCTATATTTTTCTAGCACCTTATATCAAATATATCATGACAGGAGACGATTTAGAAAAAATCCAAAAAAAAATCATTCATCCTTTAAGTGTAAGCTTTTATTTTTTAATATTACTTAATATCTGTAATATGATTAATCTAGTGTTAGATTTTGATTATATCTCTTCTTTATCGATACAAACTCTTGTATATTTTTTTATATTTAAGGCTTTATGGCAACTTGTCGCTTGTTTATTAGCAATGTTTTATTTTTTCACTGTTACAGAAAGTATGAGAAATACCTTAGGGCTCTATACATTTCAACCAAATAAATGGTCCTTATTTCCTATGTTTAAGATGATTATTATTTTGATCGTACAGTTCATATTATTTTTACTGATTATTTTAGAGTTGTTTCATCTTTTAGATTTAAAACAATACTCCGTTGATTATCTTGCTCCATGGGCATTTCTAATGATCGTTTTTTCCTTACTTATCGCCAATATTCTTTTATATTACCAACATAGTATTAATGCTCACATAAAACAACAGTTATTCTTAGACGTAAAAAATCTTGTCACTAGTGGTGATCTCACGACACAATATACCTATTACGAACAAAATCTCCTTGGATCTTTTGTATCCGAATACAATCGTTTTATTAACTATCTCAAAAAAGAGTTTCAGCAAATTTCTGTTTCTGCCCAGACTCTCCAAGAAGAAAATCAACTGTTAAGGGAAAATACAGCCGAATTAATCACAAGCTTATCCCAGCAGGAAGTTAACGTTACACAAATGAATATTGCAACCAATACAACTTGTAGCACGATTCAATATCTGTTATCCGAAGTCAATACTCAATCCGAATCCTTTAGAGAAGAGCAGCATACAATGAATAATTTAATTACCGGAACAAATAATATTATCGAAACATTTCAATCAATCACCACAGAACACCTATTAAGTCAAGAAGCAAACAATAAAGCCTTAGTCGCTGTCGAAAAATCGTTAGTTAAAACAGAATTGATGAACCAACATATCGCTACGATCCATCATAAAATCCATACAGCTGGCTTGGAAACATCTGCAATTGATGAAGTATTAGGGATTATTAAAAATATCTCTGAACAAACCAATCTCTTATCGATGAGTGCCGCTATTGAAGCCGCTCATGGAGATACCTCCCGTAAAGGCTTCACATTAGTGGCAGAAGAAATCAGAAAATTAGCTCAAATGTCTCAAGAATCTGTCAGTAAAATTGCAAATCGTCTCTCGACAATTACTGAATATATTAACGAAGCCTATAATATGTCCAAAGAAAACATTGAATTATCCGAATCCAGTCTTAGTACAGGAGAACAGTTAAAAATTTCTATTGCAAATATCACAGAAACCTCTCAAGAACTCCACAATATTACTCAGCAAGCCCAACCGATTACCCAAGAACAAAACGAATTAATGTTACAATTTCAACATATTATTCATGATATGGGAGATTTTCTTGACCAGCTCATTAAAGAACTAAAAAAAGACAGCTCTACTGCCGTTGTCTTGTCACTTAATTTTAGAACAATGATTCAAAATTTTAAAAAAGGACGATCTTCTTTATACTATATAGAAACCGATCTAGAAAAATTAAATATGATTAAATCCCATTTACAAGATATCTTGCAAGAAGTAACATTGCAACAATCCAATCAAGAGAATCATTATGAATAAACAACTATTTACTAACGAACAATTAAATCTCCACAAACGTTATACAAATTCCGTCACAATCAAACTGGTAATAATACAACTATGTTTTTTCTTACCCTTAAACCTCTTGCTTATTTTCGGATGGAATTATCTATCGTCAATCACCTTTTTACAGTTTAACTCTATAAGAATACTCTACTTAATTCAAGTAGTTTCTACGATACCCTTTTTCCCAAAGATCAGTATTCCGGGAATAGGATTTATGATCTTATGTCTTGCCCATATTCTTCAGTTAATTGTTTATTTTTGCCATATTAAACCAATCTTTCACTTTCTCCACACAGGTCAAGGAACTCCTAATAAAATTCTTTTTAAAGGATTTGGAAAAACATTTTGGATTCCTTTCTCCTTTATTGCTACTTATTTTTTTGCATTCTATACCACAACAGATATTCTAAAACTCCCCAACCCTTTCCTCTATATCAGTGCAGATATTATTTTTCTCTTTACCACTTGGTTTATTTGTTCGTTCTTATTTTTTTCGATCGGTCAATTTTTTATGTTACCAATCCTATATTTTTTCCCTATTTATCAATTTTCTTCTAAAGACATTAATCCTTTAGAAGATATTAATACTCATCTAACTCCTATTATTTCTACCCTTATGTTATTGGCATTATCTTTTCATCTTAGCTCTTTTATTAGATATTACAGTATAAATACCCCCGATATTGCTCTTTCCAGTCATGTACTTCCAATCATGTTATTTATTATCCTCTTATCAGGCATCTTAATCCTATTTATGCTCTTTCTCCAACTTAAAGAAAGTGCTATTATTGTTCCTTTAAGGAATCAGTGTACTCTTTTATCAAAAGGAGAAGCTGATCTAAACTTTCGCTTTAATATTAATAATAAAAATCGAATCTCCCTCATTACCGCTTGGATTAATAAATTTCTACAAAAATTCCAAGGACAATCGATCCATCTTAAAGAATTTACAGAGGAACTGGACAAAACCATTATCCACATTACAGAAAATTTAGATACGATTATGACTAGTGTCAAAAAAGATAAAGAAGAAGTTCCTATCATTCAAAACTCCGTTCAAGAAATTTCTGTAGATATGAGTAATTTAGTAGCTGAAATAAACCAACGATACGACGACACTCTCGAAAACTTGGATTTTATCAATAAAATTTCTCAACAAATCGATCAGATTATTATCTTATTTCAAAATATCAAATACCAAAGTTTTCATAGTTTATCCTTATCTAGTATTATTATGAGTCAAATTAAGGATTCTTTACAAAAAAGTACAAAAGTTACCGAATCAATGAAGTCAATTTCCGAAAAAATTCAATCTGCAGGTCAAGAAGCAGAACATATTGATGAGATATTAATTATTATTCAAGATATTGCAGAACAAACAAATGTATTATCAATTAACGCCGCTATTGAAGCAGCTCACGCCGGCGATTCGGGAAAAGGTTTTGCATTGGTTGCCAACGAAGTCCGTACCTTAGCTACCGAATCCAGTACTGCTGTCAATAAAATCTCACAAAAACTTATTGATATTCAGGAAGTTATTAGAGATTCTGTCAATCAAACAATAGCCATCGCTACAGTAACCGAAGAAAATAACCAATTAGTTTCCGACGCCTATGAGATTATTCTAGTGATGATCGAGCAATTTAAAAAATTAGGCTCTATTACCGAAACATCCTCATTACTAGCCCATCATCAAGGAGACTTAACAACAATTTCCCAACAAAAAATACAAAATCTATCCGATTTTTTTAGAGATTTTCGCTCCTCCCTCATTACTCAAGAAATCTCCCTAGAAGAATTAAACAGTATTTTTGCCCAATTACACCAAACGACTAACCAAATCGAATCAATCAGCAATACCGTCGCTAAATCACTAGATTCCGTATATCAAACAGAACTCTCTCTTAAAGCATTAGTTGAAACCTTGAATACAGAAGATCATTCTAATCTTACAGAAAAACATTTGAAATTTTCTCATAACTTGCATCTCTCATGGAAAGAAAATATTAAATTCGGACATGAAAACCGATTTTAGTATACTATTATCTCTTCTTTTTACTTTTGTATAATACAGTATTTAATCGATCATTAGAGAACAATCGAAGAACATATCAACATATTCTAAAAGCTTGAAGATCTTTGATAACACTAGAAAATTACTGAAGATATATAAAGTTTTCTCTAAAATCGTCGATACTATAAGTATATTATTAATAATTCCCTGTTTCGGATGGCGAGTATGTATAAATTCAGCCAATCTCCCTCCGGAACCTCTTTCAAAAAAGCAACGGATTAGTCCGTTGCTTTTTTTAGTTTGAGATACCATTGAAAGAGAAAATCCAGCGTTAATAAACAAATCATTGCTAACACCAAATAGCGGAAATTTTGAAAGAACGGAAATAAAACTACCGGTTGCATAAATATTCCTACTAAAGCCCAAATAACCGTTACAGAAAATAACAATACATTTTGTTTGCGATTAATAATAAACGAGGCTACCCCTAGAGCTAACACACTAATAACTCCCCAAGTAAACGATCCAGGAAGCCCCAGATACATTAATACGACGATTGTATTAATAGAAGAGGCAACACTAATCCAAGCAAAATATAGAAAAAAATACTCTTTGAGAATCTTCCTATCCTCATGTTCCTTAGAAATATCTATCACAGCATAAAGTAAGATAAGCCATAAGGTTACGATAGCAAGCCAAGATAAGACAATATAGTGATTAGACCATAATACCGTCCATAAAGCATTTAATACAAATAACACCAGTTGGATAAATACAAACTTAACTTGGAACTTAGGATCAACAAAAAAATACAGATTATAAAAGAGAGCCAAGAGATAGATCAATCCCCAAATTGCAAAGGTATAATCAATAGGAGTAATTAACGTGATATACTGATCAGATATTGTAGATATCTGATCAGAAAACATATAGCTAATCATTATCGACCCAATAAAAATGACTATATTTAATACTAACAATCCTTTTCTTAAAATATTGCTCATATAAGACCTCTATAAAATTAATATCATAAAGATAGTATAAAAGATAGACATTGACAAATTTTTAATTCTATTATATAATATAATAAGTCTTACTATGAGGATATCGTGCAAGAAATAGAATTTATCCATCAGTACTTTCTTTCGTTGTTATCCAGTGAAACTGCTCAGAATTTATTTCGACAGCAGGAATATTTCCAAAACATCGATACTCTCAATCGTGATCTACAATTTTCCCAAGAAATTTTTGATTATTCCACAACATATACCTCTCTCTCTTTTCATTCCGTTTCCGATATCCGTGAAAAACTTCTTTATAGTATAAAAGATTATGTTTTGGATCTTCAAGAAATTTACCATTGTCATTTATATTTATCCCAATGGGATACGTGGAAAAATTTAGAAATTCCTCAAGAAAAATACCCACTATTTGATTGTTTTATAGATGAAGTCTTTATCGAACGTAAACTACTTACCTATTGGAATCATATTTTCGATCAGGAAGGAAATATTTTAGATTCCGCTTCTCCGGAATTACTTCGTATTCGTAATATGAAAAAAAATATCCGAAGACAAATCGAAAAAATCCTCAATACCCAACTCCAAAACAACGAAGATCTTGCCGAAAAACGTATTGCTTTTAGAGAGGATCGCTATGTTCTTCCTTTAAAAAGTGTCGCAAAAAATCGTAGTAGAGGGATCGTTCATGGATTTTCTTCTTCGGGCTTAATTACCTATATCGAACCTCCCGAAATTATTCAGCTCAATAATGAACTATTATCTGTTGATGACCTAGAACAACAAGAAATTCTAAGACTATTAAGAGAATGGAGTCACCTAATCTCAGAAAATCTTAACGATATTCTCCTGATTATCACCCGATCAGCTCATTTAGAATGTTATTTTACCAAGTATCGTTTTGCTCAAAAATTATCTGCACAACTAGGATCTGTCAGTACCCATAAAGAAATCATTCTAAAAAATGTCTACAATCCTTTTTTATTATTAAAAAAAGAAAGAACTCTTGTTACTCCTATTACCATAGAATTAGACCCCTCCTATCGTGGAATAATTATTTCCGGTCCTAATGCAGGGGGTAAAAGTGCTGCTTTAAAAACACTTGCCTTATGTGTTGATCTTTTTCTTCGAGGTCTACCAATCCCTGCACAAGAAATATCGTTGCCTATATTCTCAGATTTGTTAATTGAAATCGGTGATGCACAAAATCTCAGTGATGATTTATCAACATTTTCCGGTCATATTCGTAATATTAAAAACATTCTAAAAAAATGTACTACGAATAGTCTGATTCTTATTGACGAAATTGCACATGCTACCGATCCTGTAGAAGGAGAAGCATTAGCACGTGCCATTATTGATGAATTAATCAAAAAAGAAACTTGCTTTGCAATTACTACACACTATAAACAGGTGAAAATCAAAAGTTTTGAACATCATCAGATTAAAAGTTATGCTGCAGGATTTGACAGTAAAAAAATGAAAGCATTATATACCCTATATCCTAATACCATTGGTGAAAGCTATGCACTAAATATTGCACACAATATGGGACTCCCTCAACATATTGTCAAATCCGCTTCCGATTATCTCCATCGTAAACAAGATCACAATGAAAAAATCCTTGCAAATATTGAACAATACGAAAAGAATCTCCGCCAAAAAGAACAACAACTCCTCGAAAAAGAACAGAAAAATCACATAGAATCTCGACTATTACAAAGCCAAAAAGATCAATTACAACATCTATCCAATCAGCTCAAAGAAGAAGGACTGGCAAAAGCTGATAAAGAATTAAACTTCTGTCTTCGGGAACTGAGCCATATTCAAAAAAACCATAAAAAAAATCCAAAAGAAATATCCAAACAATTATCACAAGTACAACAAATAATTAACGAAAAAAAACAAGAAATAACAAATCTCTCACGAGCTAAAAAGACTCATATATCTATCGGAGAAACTGTTTTTATCGGTTCTCTTAATAAAGATGGTCTTGTAGAGCATATCCAAGAGGCAAATATTAGTGTTCGTATAGGAATTCTTAAATATTCTGTGAAAAAATCCGATATTTTTGAATCTTATATCAATAAAAATTCTCCTTCCATCCATATTAAAAAATATTACGATACTGACATATTAAATCAAATAGATACCCACGGATTAACAGTAGATGAAGCATTATCCATCGTTGATAAATACCTTTATAGAGCGTTAACCGCAGGATTAGTACATTTTACTATTATCCATGGGAAAGGTGCCGGTATTCTCCAAAAAGCGATTCACAAACACCTGAACACGATCCCTGAAGTGCAAAAATTTCATTTTGCCGATCCCAGAGAGGGGGGATCAGGAAAAACCATTGTATATTTCAACTAAAGAGGTTTATTTATGTATTTTTTATTACTGTTATTTATATCGACCACGATCCATGCCGATATTTCTAAACTACAACTAATCCCTAGTGGAATTAAAGTTAAATTTGAGGCATCTCCATTAATAGAAGAAAAAGAAGAAAAACAAAAAAAAAGATTATCTCGACGTGCAGCTAGAAAAGCGGAAGAAGAAAGACTGAAACAAGCTGAATTAGCAGCTCTCACTCCTCCCCCTCAGTTAGTTCGATTTACACGATTTATTCGTATCATTAACGCAATTCCTCTTAATGAAGGAGAATACCTCACGATTGACTTTTATAACGATAACAACAAGTTAATTTCTCAACAGATTGTTAGTAATACCACAAAGCCTTCTCCTCATAATATTTTTTATATGGATCGGAATACCGGAAGATTTTTTCAAGGTTTATTTGATAATTATCATATTCCCAAAGATACTTCTAATTTTCAAATAGGAATCTACAACAAAAATAAAGAACTAATCAATTATGCGGAACACCCCGATTTTAGCAAAAAGACCCAAATCCCTATTTCTCAATATAATAAACTTGCTCCCACACGGGAAATTATGCTACAGATAGAAATCTTGGGACAAAGTGATAAGATATTAACAAGAGTTGGGGCATTTTATTTTCCAAGATAAATGATTTATCTATTTTACTGTACTTACTCTTAAATCTTAGAAAAGATCGTACACATTACAAATGATTATTAACAAGGATTTTGTATGAAATATATAATACTAATAGTGAGCATATTTTGTTTTTCAATCGATAATTATAGTATACAGATTTTTCCTAGTGGAATTAAAGTCGATTTTACCTCTCCAGATAAAGTAACTAAAAATACCATTCTCTTACAGACAGAAGAAGCTACTAAACAAAAATCACCAGATACCCATCGAGTTATTCGAATTATTAACAGTATCCGAGATATTCCCTCTCAAGAATATCTTGCATTGATATTTTATAATAAAAAGAAAAAAATCATTGGGCATAGAATCATTTCAAATAGTCAAAAGCCTCTACCCGATCATATATTTTTTATTGACCGAGATACCGGAAGAAATTTCCAAGGTTTTATTGATATTTATCGTATTCCCAAACAAACCGTCTCTTTTGCACTTGCTTTTATCGATAAAAAAGGCAAGGTTATATTGCAAAACTTTAAACATCCGGATTTTGATGAAAATCAACACATCTCATTAGAACAGCTTTTTGCGATTTCTCCAGAGAAAAATATTATGCTCCAGTATGAAATCGTTGGAAACTATCAAAATCCTGCTATTAAACTAGCAGCTTTTCATTTCGTCCCTTAACCAAGTAATCTTACATCACTCTCTTCTTATCCTCTTCGCTATTATCTGAAGCTTGATCGCCAACCTTTATCAGAAAAAAGACTCCAGTGTTTGAGTGGTGGGAGAACCAATTTTTTGATGCAACAATCATCTTGAACATTTCGAGTAAAATATTACCGAAGTCTTTGCCGTTGAAACAAATAGCAAGTTTATTATCGAGAAGATCTTTCCTTAGCATTAAGATAGCAGAGACAATAGCGAAATTCAGATCTCCATTGAGGAAATTGAGTAAGAACAGTGCTGACCTCAAGGCTTTACCCAAATTCCTCCTTCTTTGGAAACGAGAAGCTCGGGAATCCGTACATTACGGAAGATGGTGCGATTATCTTCTCCAAACTTGGTAAATTTTAGACACTTGCAACATTCTCTAGTGATTTTTATAATACAAGCAAGAGCGGAGAAAACTTTTTCGTTGACAATAGTAAGAATAAGTTTTACAAAATGGTAACCTCGCATAATGTAACTCCTTAGAAAAAAGTTGAAAAGGATCAGAAAAAAAGAAGAGATAAAAATAAGAAATAAAATTGAGGCTCACGGTTCACAACTGAGAGATAAGAGTATCACTCTCGAAGTAAAATTAGGCGTAAAGAAAAAGACACCTACTTTATCAAAGCCAAATCCGAAGAATTATCATAATATACCTAATAATATAAGGCATTGGCTTCTGCAGATGCTTTTTTCTTTGGATACTTATTTGATCGAATGTCCGGCGTTATTCAATTAAAGAATGATTAAAGAAAACCCCATATATCGGTGTATCTAATACAGATAAAATGAAATTAGAATTATACTTATTAAAGTTTAATATTTCCATCGTTACTAGGTATTACCGAATCATAAACCTGTGTTAATCCAAATATCTCATAATATAGATTACCGAAGAAATTATCAAATTAATGGATGACCTATAAGTAATTCTAAGATCTAAAATCTAACAACCAATCATTCTATTATAGCTTCTACATTCCAATAATATAATATATCATTAATTAAAACAAATAGTCTACCATATTGTTACTATCGCATACGATCATATAATACTACTAAATCTCTCATACATTATTTCCATTCTAAGATTTTATTTAAAAATACCTGTAATAAAGGATCTTGAGGGGACTCAAAAAATACTTTGCTACTATTATATTCTACGATCTTCCCTCCATGGAGAAACATTACTTTCTCGCAAGATAATCGGGCAAATCCCATCTCATGCGTCACTAAAATAATATGTTGACCTTCTATTGTCAATTCATGCACCATATCCAATACTTCAGAAGTGTATTCCGGATCTAAAGCAGAAGTCGGTTCATCTAGTAATAATAATTGAGGTTTGACAACAACAGCCCGAATAATTGCAATTCTCTGGCATTGCCCTCCTGATAATTGGTGAGGATATTTATCAGCTTCCTTATCTAATCCAAACCGCTCTAATAATTGATACGCTTGTTGCTTTGCTTTTTCGATGGGAATATTAAAAACTTCTGTTAGTGGTAATGTGATATTTTGAACCCCTGTAAGATGGGGAAATAACCCATTACTTTGAAAAACAAATCCTATTTTTTTATGCCAATCATTATTCTGCATAAAGTTGATTTGCTGATGATCAAAATAAAAACTTCCTTGGCTTGGATAAATTAATCCACCCAAAATTTTTAACAAAGTTGATTTGCCACCACCCGAAGGTCCGATAATCGCCATACTCGAACATTCGTCTTCAAAATTAAGATGATCCAAGACAAGATTATCCTGGTCAAACTGATGACTTAACTCTTTAAACTTAATATACATAACTGTACTTTTTCTCCAAGTATCGACTTAATAAAATAACTGGATATGTTAGTACAAAGTATAAAAATCCTAAAAAGAAATAATTCTCAAATAATGCAAAATTAATCGAACTTATTTCTTGTGTTGTCTGTGTTAACTCAATAACAGCAACCACAGATAATAACGAAGAATCTTTAATAATAGAAGCAAACTGTCCCGCCAAAGCCGGCATAATTCTAATAATTAATTGAGGAACAATCACTAGAGACAACATCTGTTTTGTACTAAGACCTATGGCTTGTGCAATTTCATATTGTTGTTTATCAATAGATACTAAGCCTCCTCTAATGATCTCACTAATATAAGCCCCTTCAAAAATAGAAAGAATTAAAATACCCGCAATATATCGATTATCTATTCCCCAAGCTGTGCCTACAATATAGTAAAAAAAGAAAATCTGTACTAATAAAGGTGTCCCTCGGATAATCTGTACATAACATTGACAAAAATAAGAAAGCAATAATATTTTGGAACGAATTCCTATAGCTGTGATAACCCCTATAAACATACTGAGTATTAGAGAAAAAAAGCTAATAATTATGGTCATAACTAAACCATTAATTAGTCGTGTTTGATATATGGAAAGAACAGAAAAATCTAATACCAGTCCTAATTTTCGTAAAGTAATTACAGTAAACACATAAACTAACAAAACTAATAGAGCAATATTTAATAACCGTAATACTTTTGAAGGTTTTTTAATATACATAACGGCTATTCCTTAAGTTTTTAGAAGAAAAATTCCAAACCGTACTTGTCAAATTCTTGTTTTTCTACTTCTAAATATTTTTTTGTTAGGGTATCAAAACCATTTTTTGCCTTATAATCTGCAAGAAATTCATTAACTTTTGTAACCAACTCTGTATTACCTTTTTTGATTGCCATACCCCATTGTTCAATATCTTTTACATCTTGGTCGATTGCTACCATTTTTGTAGTTTCTTGATTTCTTTGGAAATTATTATAAATAGTCAGTTGATCGTATAAAAAAGCATCTGCTTTTCCTTGTAGAACTTCCGTCAATACAGCACTTTCACTACTAAACGAATTAACCAACGCATTGGTAAGATTTTTTTGGGCAAACAAAAATGGAGAAGTCCCTTGTTTGACAGCAACCACACGACCTTTTTGGTTAAGATCAGCAATAGAATTAACAGGCGAATTAATATTCACCAACATAGCAATCCGTGCTTGAGCATAAGGATCAGAAAACTCTACTTGCTGTTTACGATCTTCTGTAATCGTCATCGAAGAAATCACAATATCTACCTTACCTGTCTGTAATGCAGGAATTAATCCCGTCCATGCAGTATTTTCAATAATAACTTTTTTACCAAGAAATTCTCCCAGTGCATATGCTAAATCAACACTTACCCCTATAGGTTTTCCTTCTTGATTTTTGGTCTCAAATGGTGGATATGCTAATTCCATCCCTACAATTAATGTGTCTGATTTTGATTGAGCACAAGCTCCCAGTAAAAGAAACAAAGCGACGATACTTAAATACCAATTTCTCATTGATAACTCCTATTTATATTATCCTTTATTATAACATATTTTATAACAAATACCAATCTATTTTCGTATAATAGCTATCAAATCTATCTTCATTTACTTCTTTTGTAAGAACAACATGGTATATTTTTGACAAAAATGTCAAAATGCTTGTATAATAAAAAGTATATAATATTAAAGAGGTGCTTATGCTATTCTATTTACTCCTTTTTTTGCCTATTTTTCTCTATACGCAAGATACTGAATCTGTTATTTTATCAGCTCCTGTAGAATTATTATATACCGATACAGTTTCTGAAACGAATGTTGATATTTCTACCAAGCGTCGTACTCGGCGTAAAAATCGTCGTACAAACGAAACCACAACCCAATCAAATACAAATCATATTTATTCTCCTCCCTATAAAACTTTTAATTATCAACGATTTAAAACCAAAAATATCCCCCAACTTGCTACTTCTAAAGGAATGCTACAAAATTTAGATGATTCTTATTGGGCTTTAAAATTCTATTCTCATACAGATATTGCTTTATATGAGAGCATGGCACTTCATATTAAAGACAATCAAATTAATATCAAAGCCTTTGGTTATGCACAAGAGCTTCTAGAAGAATCGGCATTTCTTTTGAGTCCGGTCAAAATGTTTAAACCAAATGAAGGTATTTTTGCCTATTCCGATCCCCAAGGGCAGATTTATTTTGTATACCTTCATCTCCTATTACAGCATCTCCTAGCTCTAAAAATGGTAACTTCTTACGAACAAGCAGAATTAGCCTCTCAGCAAAGTCTTACAGAATTAGCGCTCTTTATCTTGCAATAAATTTCTCTTGACAAAAATCACCAAATAGTAGTATAATACTATAGTATTTATGGAGAGATGGCTGAGTGGTCGAAAGCGGCGGTCTTGAAAACCGTTGTACAGTAATGTACCGGGGGTTCGAATCCCTCTCTCTCCGTCGAACTCTCCATTTGAGAGTCTACAAGTCCTTATATTTTAAGGGCTTGTTTTTTTATCAATTATCATGGATATACATTGTGTACTTTATGTGTACAATTCGTTCTTATAA
>JBOFNI010000129.1:0-1557 GCA_051658845.1 Brevinema sp.
CTAGCTGTCCAGCAGCGAGAGCAGCCATGAGCGATAACTCCCCCGCCAACACGGTTGCACACACCACCTTGGCAAGCTGCCTGGCATTCTCACCTGGACATGTATCACTGGCACCCTGCACACCTAACATCTGTACAGAGAAAAAATAAGGACATTTAACAGCATGAGTTGGATCATATCTTCAGGTAGGACCTTGTTTCATGAGTTTTAAGAATTAGGAATACAAAACATTCTTAAAAACATCCAAAGTCTGGGTTGCCTGTGGCGAGGAAAACACTCCCTTAAATGGTACAAGGAAGCAACCCTGAGAGGAACCCATCCTTATTTCGGTAACTCTTTACCGGAGAGGGTGTTTGATCAATTATTGTATTTTAAACGCCAGTGTTCTTTTTATAATCATAATACAGTCAGACATCTTTAAAAGGCAGAATCCAACTGGACACTGTTCTCACTTGGTATTAACAACCGCCCAAGTGTCTAATACAATTCTTTAGGTTTGCGGCACCTGTTTATTGCAGTCCAACAACGTTCACAGACCCACCGAAAGCCGTCTACCCACGATAAAGGTCAACAGATGGACGACGGATGAATAATTTGTGTACATTATTTACATTTACATTTACAGCATTTGGCAGACGCTCTTATCCAGAGCGACGTACATTTGATCTCTTATTTTACAACTGAGCAATCGGGGGTTAAGGGCCTTGCTCAGGGGCCCACAGTTGTGGCTTGCT
Source organism: Brevinema sp. (assembly GCA_051658845.1). GTDB lineage: Bacteria > Spirochaetota > Brevinematia > Brevinematales > Brevinemataceae > Brevinema_A. The sequence goes on from JBOFNI010000129.1 coordinate 735, forward strand.
GTTGGCGGGAATCGAACCCGGGTCTTTCTGGTACTAGCCCAACACCTTAACCACTAAGCCACCCCTCCCCCTTTATGATAAATAAACAATAGAATAATCCAGAAAGTGCAAGTAAATACATGTAGTTACACACAAAACAATAAACACACATTTACACATCATTATAATCACATTACTACAGTGCATCAGTCACAATCTCTCCTACTAACGCCTCATCCGCATCTTTTATGTTTCTCTCTCTCACACACACACACACACGGGTCGGACACATGCGCGCGCGTATGGAGGGAAAACAAATTCGGCTATAAATGATCAACTATAAGAAAAATACAAATGGTAGCGGTCTTACACTAGAATTCGGACTAACGCTTCTCAACACAGTATGAAATTACCGGTACTTAAATATTGTTGACTAATTATCCCGAATTAGTGAACGCCAGGGCGACATGGAAAAGTACACAAATACATTACTTGACTAAACTTTCTGAAACTTTCACAATTGTTTTAAAACCTTTGTACAATTTACCGAAATGCATTCTTAACCCAGTTTGAGTAAATAAAAGAACTGTTAAATTGTACCTCTGAATAGACGTAAAACAGACTGTTAATTTGGCCACAGCGTTTAATTCTGAGCTGCGCATGCGCTGTGTCTCTCTATTCCCCACAGTGGCGCTAAGAAGCCACCTATCTGTGAGAATGTGTATTGCACCACAATAACAGAACATTAGAAATACAAAAGATATAGGGGCTATCTGTTTCCAAATAAAACTTTAAATATACCGTTTTCTCCCACCTTACTACATACGCCATTAAATCTTCAAAG
>JBOFNI010000130.1:0-1577 GCA_051658845.1 Brevinema sp.
AACGCTCTAATGACAAAAGAACATAACCAACTGAAACAATATAGAAGCACTAGGGATAAAATTAAGGATAGAGTCAAAAGCAATAACCTAAATACGTTGTGGAACATAGCTAAAAATAATGAATGGTATAGGTGGGCATCTTTTACAGCAAAGGAAGTAGGTATGGAAAATTGTGTATTATGTTCCAAATCACCGTTGAATAGAGTAGTAGTAGTACCAACCACACTTAACTATCGTAACTGTGCTATTTTCAACAGAAACTTCTGTCATTTAGATAAAAAACTGAGACCATACTGTCCAGCTGAATGTTTAACTCTGTTAAGTAGTTCACTGTATAACCGTCATATTGAAAGATCTCGTTTGGGAAATTTGTGCAGAGATGGTAATATAGATCAATATTTATCTGGGTCTTACCTAATAAAAATCCTGAGTAAATTAACTATATTTACTATAAGCAAGAAAGGTTTATTAATTCTACAGATGATGCATTCACAAGGGTAATAAATGAAATAAAATTCTGGTTGGATTTAGGGTTTGGAATTTGGATAAATGGTTTGCTTAAATAGAAATTTTTCTAGGGGTTTCCATTACAATTGGAGGCTTATTATTTTGTTGTGTGCTTCCGATATTAAAATCATTGGTCATAAAGGCTACGGTTCGACAAATGAATGTGCTTAGGTGGCAAGATAAAACCATTATTGCAAAGTCAAAAGAAAATATGTGTCCGACAATTTTACAATCATTGGGAGAAATTTCCAGTGCCTCTGAGGAGGACGAAGAAGCTGAAGATGAACCATGCCCCTGGGAGTAAGCACTAGCCTGGCCTCTCCCCTTGTGGCGACCCTCTACGATGCGCAAAGTATCTGGGTCGAAGATTACACCACATTATTACACATTTTAAGATAAATTATGCATGCTTATGTTTATTTTATTTTTTATTGTTATTTGGTATATTTTCTGTACTTACAATATTCACAAAGTGTTACATCAATGTTTACGTATGTTCGACACCAGTATGAGATATCATATAGGATTAGGGAGATTGTTTCTTTTACTAGATTCTAGTCAAATAAAGGATCTAGACGTTTGGAACAAGTCCCTACTAGAGTGCGGCTGCATGATGCAGTTGTTGATAAGAATGCTGTGATTCGGTTGGATCACGAGTTTGTATTTGGAGCTGATTATGGGGCTGCACTCTAGACATAAACTGGGTGTTTGGGCCCTGGGGCCCAAAGAGGGGGTAATGCTGTGGAATTTTGGTAACATGCTATGTGTAAACACAGAGATAGGTATGTGCGTTCGGTTTATGGTGGGTTAAGAGGTCAGAGACTGCACAAGGGTTTTTCCCAGAGAGGGGGTCAAGAAACACCAAGATAATAAACAGATGGGTGAATGTGGTTTAAGTAGGGAGGGGGGTTAAAAGCTCAGGGTGTCATGTAGGATATATGAGTTCCTGTGTCCGTGAAATGGAAACAATGTACAATGAGTAGGCGTCGCCTATATAAGCTCGATGTAAACTTGGTTCGGGAGACATTCTGCAGTCTGCCTCAGGTTTTTATTGCATGATAATAAAGACC
>JBOFNI010000131.1:0-3730 GCA_051658845.1 Brevinema sp.
TCGGTATTATTAATAATCCAAACCAAAAAGATACCACCCAATCCCCATAACATCATATCAATCCCAACAGGGAATCCTAAACGGATTGTTGTCCAAACTTGATGAAGATTAGGAGAACAGATCCCTTTTAAGGTAGGAATAATTTTTTTCTGATGGAAACAATAGTATAACATTACTAATGCACCCACCGCACTACTAAATAAAGTCCCCCATGCCGCTCCTGCAATCCCCAACTCTGGAAAGAAAAAGTCACCATAGATTAACACCCTATTCGCCGTCATATTAACCAACACCTGAATAACACCTGAAATCATAAAAGGATAAGTGTATCCCGTAGATGCAAATAAGGCTTGTAGCCCTTTATAGCCAATCCCTTGGATCAAATAGGTGTAGGCGACAATCGTAATATACTGTACGGCAATCTGTCTTGTATAAGGATCTGGAGTGATAAAATTATAAACCACTTTTCCTCCAAAAGTCCAAAAAGCCCAAAAACATAAGCCCACCATCGCATATACAAAAAATCCGTTCTCTACATAACGCCGTGCTTTAGAATAATTTCTTGCTCCTAAAGCATGGGAAACAGGAATAACCGTACCCATATGCATATAATCCATTAGCTGATTTAAGGTCATAAAAGGCATCATAATCGTATTGAGAATATCTAAACCTCTGGGATCATAATGCCCAATAAAAATCGAATCGGTAATCGTCAATGCGTAAAAGGTGAGGGTATTGATAGAAAGAGGCCACGCAATCCGAGAAAGTCGCCTAGTAATAAACAGTTTATCCTGTTCTTTTTTCTTCGTAAATAATTGTTGTGCAATCCACATGAAATGCTCCTAATTTTTTATAATGAATCAAATAAGATTATTTGATAATAGATAAGACAAAGCAAGCTCAATAGATAAGAAAAATTAAAAGAATATTAATAAACGAGAAGGCAAAAAGCCGATAAGAACCAAGAATGTAAGGTTGTTAAGAGAATAAGCAAAGACGTATCTTTGAAAGCATTTTTATTTATAATCATATTACTAACCAGTATATTATATATTATACAATACTATATAGAAAAAGTCAACCATAACCGATATTTATATATAAATATATCTTTAATATAATCAAAATAATCAAACGGTTCGTCTATTAGAGAACACTAATCAATAAAAAGGAAGATCATAATCTCTTGTGGATTACGATTGACAAAAAAGTGTAAAATCATTTATAATATAATATATATTTGGTGGGAGTTTCCATGAAAATTTTCTGGTTTTTTATTGTTTTCGCTTCTCCTCTTTTGGCACAAGATATTTCTAATACCTACTCAACGGATTCTGTACCTAAAATCAATAATTCTAAAAATACTCTCGTTCAGGATCATATTCAACTGTTTCAAGCGGTACAAAAAAACGATCGGTTCAAAGTTTCTGCATTACTCAATGAAAAAGTCGACCCTAATATTAGAGATGAATATTATCGTACCCCCTTAATGTACGCTGACAACAAATCCCTCGATGTAGTTGAGTTGTTACTTGCTCGTGGTGCTTATATTAATACTAGGGATAGTGGGGGTAATACTATTCTTATGATTGCTAGTGAAAAAGGCTATACCGATCTTGTTCGTTTGTTACTTAATTATTCTGTACTGATCAATGCCGAAAATCGTATGGGAGTTACCGCCTTGCATTTGGCCATACAGAACGGTCATACAGATATTGTTATTTCTCTTACTGATCATAGTGCTAACATTCATCAAGCTTATCCTAAAGGGCTACCTCCTATTTTTGAAGCAGTAAAAAAAGGTTATACCGCTATTGCAAGTCATCTTATCTCGAGAGGAGTCAACCCAAATTCTGTTGTTCCTTCGACTGGAACTTCTTTACTGTCTATTGCTAGTGCTTTTGGTTATGTATCTACCGTGCAACAACTGCTAAATCTTGGTGCTGATCCTAATCTTGCCAATAAACTCGGTATTACTCCCATTTTTTTATCCGTTGGTAAAAGACACGATGACGTTACAAAAATCCTCCTAAAACATGGAGCGTCTACAAAAATCAAAACTAAAGATAATGTCTCTCTCAGTGATATTGTTTTTCCTGGTGATTCAGGAATGCAAAAACTCTTGCAAAAACATAAAAAATAACGTATAATACAACAATATTTACAAAATAACATTACAATTATTTTCGCTTAAACATTTATTACTTGATTTTAAGAAAAAATAGTTAGAGAATTATTATAATAAAAATATATAAAAAAGATTGATAAAAAAGAATCTTTTAAAAATAGTTCCTCCTTTATATTATATGTATAGGGAAATTATTTGGAGTGATTATGACATTTGAAGAGTTTTATGAAAGCAATAAAACTCTTGTTTATCGCCTATGCCGAGCAAAAACTAGTAGAGATCTTGCAGAAGAAAGTACCGCTAGGGCTTTTGTAGAAGTTTGGAAACGTTGGGATAAAATATCCCAAATGGAATCACCGGTAGCCTATACAGTAACAATCGCTCGAAATATTGCTTATAAAGAATATCTCAAATCTCGAGCTCGAATGTTATTTGGTTTAGACACCATTGAAGATATTGCCGATTCCTCTTACAGCCCTGAAGACCAAACAATCCAAAAAGAAACACTAGAGCAGTTATGGGACGGATTAAAGCAACTTTCCTCAAGAGAACAAGAGATTATTATTTTAAAAGATTTAGAAGAACGTTCGTTTCAAGAATGTGCCGATATTCTAAATTTATCGCTAACAGCGGCAAAATCGTTAAGGCATCGGGCAAGAGAAAAATTAGCAAAAATCCTTGAAGCGGATTTGGGAGGCTTATATGAATCAGACTAAATTAGATGATTTATTAACCTTAGTAAAAAACGAATCTATTGATACAAAAACAATAGATTTTAAAACGAGATGCTTGATTCATAATATTCCAAGATTTCATGTTACACCTAAGCTTAGTTTTGTAACAGCATTAGTATTATTCGCGTTTGTGTCGGCTCTAGGATCTTATGGAGTATATCAACGGCAACAGCAAATCGCTATGGATCAATTAAAAAAGGAACGTGCTAATGTGGTTGATTCGGAGTATCTATATACAACATTGATATCATCTTATGAAAGTATGTTAGAGGAAAATTATGAGTAAATATTTTTATATATTTTTCTTGACGGTATTAGTTATTCCTAATACTCTATTATTCGCTCAAAGTTTTATTCAAGAACCTAATATGGAGAATAAAACTGATCATCGTAATAGAGACAATAGAAGAGATAGAGATCAACATGAGAGAACCGACCGAGACAGTAAGAATAATAGCAAAACAAGTTTTTCTTTTTGGTTTAGTACCCCTAAACAGGATCGATCTCATATGAAAGTCTTTGATACTCATGCAATATTTGATTTTGATAAAGAAATTTTTATAGCATTAACCAACACCAAAGAGCTACAATACGAATTCCGAAAAGAAATACGATTATTGGATCTTCAAATAAGATATTTAAAAAACGAACTAATCATCTTGATTCAAGATCATCAACGAGGTACTAATAAATCACAACAAATGGTCGAAACATACACCCAACTATATCAATTATGTGATAAGCGTTATTCCGTTTTAGACGATCATACAAAAGCGATGCAGGATATTTTATCGGCTACCTATCAAAAATATCATAACAAAATTCAAGAAAAGCTTAGTGTCGCTAATAAAGACCCTGATATTATCGT
>JBOFNI010000132.1:0-1093 GCA_051658845.1 Brevinema sp.
AAGATGAAAAGAAGAGCGTAGATAAAGGTATGCGGCTAGATTGTTATAAAGAGGTTAAGGCAGAGTTGCGACGTTTGAATAAGCAAGGAATTGAATTACCAGATCTGGAGGAGATGGATGAAAACGAATCGAGGTACTGTAGTGGAGCATTTGGTCAGAGTACTAACAAATCAGATAGAAGTAGACAGAGTTTGAGGCTAGATAATGCAAGAATGGTGACAGTTGATGAATGGTCTGATGAAGAACAGGGAAAGAAGAGCAGGTATAAAAGCACATCCACACCCAAATTCCAATGTCCAATAGTTGTAAAAGGTGCTCAGTTTAATTATGTCCCTTGGACCTCAATGGACCTGGGGGGGGCTGGTCTCTCGGCTTCCTGATCTCTCCGAGGGCGCTGGTAAATGGATCAAGCTGCTTGAGGACGAAGTGCAGGGACAAATTATCTCCCTGGGAGACATCAAAGCGCTTTTGGCCAGGGTTGTTGGAGGTTTAAAAATGACTGAGATCCTGTATGCAGCAGAACTGTCAGATGCTGTAGATTCACATGCGCTAGATGGAACTTTGTTTGACCCGTATCGGCCTGCGGTTTGGCATGCGTTACGAAGGGTGACCAGCTGGGGGAGAATGAAAACCCTTCCCTCTATGTGCAGAGACAACTTAAGCGTTGGCGTTAAACCACTGAAACTAACCCTGAGAGCGACCCGATTCTGGCTACGCTTTTCAGACAAGCTGTGATCAATGCTATGCCTACTACAATTAAGGCTAAGCTTGAGGACGTAGTGGGGTTGTGTACAAAATCCCACAGTGAGTTCTGCGACCATGTGATTCATGCAGTCGACCAGCACAGAAACAGTGAAGCACGTCTCCGGTTACATGAACAAGATGTTAAACGAAAACTGGCTCAACTTCAGCTTGATGATCTCACTCGTAGAAAGAAAGTACAAGCCACAATTAAAACTGATGCTGCCGAACAAATGTCCGTGACAGCAGCTGCTTCCAATCCAGCAGCAGTCCCAGGGGGACTACCAGCTATGCCTGAGCAACAACAGCAACTTCCTCTAGCTGTCAGAGCCTTTGCACAGCAGCCTTCGCC
>JBOFNI010000133.1:0-1531 GCA_051658845.1 Brevinema sp.
ACTCCTAAATATCACTATCTTCAATAGTCATTAATTCTTCTCTCGTGAAATCAGTACCAGATAACAGTCGATAAGATTGGTTATTGAGGGATCTTTCGATCAGATTACGAACATAACGTCCATTACCAAAAGCCTCCTCTTTAACTGCCTGTTCAAAATCTACTAGGATTTTTTCTCTAGCAGACACGCTAAGAACATAATTTTTGGAGTGATACATAGACTCTGCTATTTGTAATAATTCTTGAGGATTATAATCCGCAAAATGAATCACATTGGGGAAACGAGATTTTAATCCCGGATTGTATTGCAAAAATTGTTCCATATTAGCATCGTATCCCGCTAAAATAACAACTAATCGCTCTCGATAATCATCCATATTTTTGACTAGGGTATCTATTGCTTCACGACCAAAATCATTGCTACCCCCTTGAGCTAAGGAATATGCCTCATCAACAAATAACACTCCATCTAATGCTTCCATCACAACTTCTTTGGTTTTTAGAGCCGTCTGTCCTATATATCCGGCAACCAATCCGGAGCGATCAGTTTCTATTAATTTATTGGTATTAATCATACCAATATTATATAAAATATCAGCAATCAAACGAGCCATCATTGTTTTACCGGTACCGGGATTTCCTGTAAAAATCATATGTAGTGTTTGAGAAGAATTACCTTCTAAGCCCATTTTTTTTGCGTTCGTTAAGTATTTTAAGACGTGCATTAAGATTTCTTGTATAGGCTTTGACTTCTTCTAAACCTATAACTTTGTTTAGTTCTTGTTCAAGATCAAATATTTCATTTGGTGTTTTTTCTATTTGGATATCTTGACTAATTATAGTTAGCAATTCTTCTTTACTAATATTTTCTTGTTGGGCTATTCGAACCGATTGTGTCCGGATCATTTCTTCTAATAAATTACGGATCATTCTCCCATTACCGGAAGATGCGTTAGAAGTTCTTTGCAAATATTGAACCCGTGCCTGTAGTACTAATTTTGCATCATCTTGTATGAATAGTCCTCTACCAGTAATAAGTACTAGAGCAATCTGATATAATTCTTCTGCAGAATAATCAGGAAGCTCTATTTCTAAAGGAAACCGAGATTTTAATCCAGAATTCGATTTGAGAAATTCTTTCATCTCTTTTGTATATCCGGCAAGAACAACAACGACTTCCCCCCTAAAATCTTCAATTAACTTAACTAAAGTATCAATAGCCTCTTGTCCAAAACTATCGTTAGCATAAGCTTCATCAATAAACAAAACGCCACCCAGAGCTTTTTTGAACACTTCTTCAGTTTTTTTAGCAGTATGTCCCACATATTCTGCTACAAGATCACTTCGATCCACCTCTATTAACTGTCCTTGTTTTAAAAATCCCATATCTTTTAATGCTGTTGCTAAGATTCGTGCAATAGTCGTTTTACCGGTACCAGGATTTCCCGTAAAAATCATATTCAACGATTGTGTTGTATCAATATCTAGTCCTGCTTCTTTTCGTTTTTTATTTGCGAGTAAATAGTTTTGTT
>JBOFNI010000134.1:0-2685 GCA_051658845.1 Brevinema sp.
TTTACAAAAATTTTTTATTTTTTTTTGACGGAATCGATACAATCCGCCTGACAAAAAACAATATGCAAGGAATGAGTGTCCATCTTTTAACAGTGGTGATGACAACCCTCGCCCCAATTTTTTTGACTGCTGTTATATCCACATTAGCAGCATCTTTGGCACAAACAAAATTTCTCTTTACCACCAAAAAACTCGCACCCAACTTTAAAAAAATATTTGGGAATATGTTTTCTAATTTAAAAAAAATGTTTTGGTCAAAGCAAGCAATCTTCAATCTTGGTAAATCATTAGCAAAAGTAATTATTGTTTTTGGAATAGCATTTTTATTTATGATGAATGAATTGGGGACGATTATTTCCTATATTCATGTAGATAACAACGTTGCGATATCATCGATTGCTCAAATTATTGTTAAATTTGTTTTTATTACCGGAATCATCTTATTATTATTAGCCATTTCAGACTATGTCTTCCAATATCGAGAATATATTGATTCTTTAAAAATGACCAAACAAGAGGTTAAAGAAGAATTTAAAGAACAAGAAGGAAATCCGGAAATTAAACAAAAAATCCGACAATTAGAACAACAACTCGGACAACGACGAATGATGCAAGCAGTACCCACAGCAGATGTTATTATTACCAACCCAACCCACTATGCTATTGCAATAAAATACGATCGCTCGTATATGAATGCTCCCATCGTCGTCGCTAAAGGCACAGACCGTACCGCTCTCAAAATAAGAGAAATCGCACAGGACAACCGTGTTCCCATCTACGAAAACAAACCCCTTGCACGAGGCTTATATTCCTCTGTGAGTGTAGGTGATGAGATCCCTTACGAATTTTATAAAACCATTGCCGATATCTTATCACTCGTCTATACACAAAATATCCCAAAATCACGAACGGTTTATTCATAAAGAAAGTTTGTTGTCATTAGCACATAACATCCATCCTTATTAAAATAGATGATAATGTCAGAAATTTTACATATCCTCGATCCTACCGTATAATATAGGATATGATAAGGTAGGTATTTATGGCAACAAACTCAGGTTTACAACAAGGAATACGGATCTTAGACAGACTGTCTCAAAACTCGGATTTATTTGTCGCTTTTGCCGCTATCGGTGGTATTTTGATGATGATCATCCCCATACCACCTCTCTTACTGGATTTCTTTTTATTATTAAATTTATCCTTAGCTTTCCTCGTTATTTTATCAACATTATACGTAAAAAAACCATCTGATTTTTCTGCTTTTCCAACGCTTATTCTTTTTACTACTGTTTTTGGTGCTGCTCTTAATATTTCATCCACACGATTAATCCTAGTACGAGGAAACGCCGGAAATATTATTACTGCTTTCGGTAGTTTTGTTGTTGCCGGTAACCTTGTTGTCGGACTTGTTATTTTTATTATTTTGCTTGCTATTCAATTTTTAGTGATTACCAAAGGGGCAACCCGTGTTTCCGAAGTGGCTGCCCGTTTTGCATTAGATGCCATGCCGGGAAAACAACTGGCAATTAATGAAGATCTAAATTCCGGTGCCATTACCGAAGAAGAAGCCCGAAAACGCCGTAATGAATTAACATTAGACGCAGGATTTTATGGCTCGATGGACGGTGCGTCCAAATTCGTATCCGGAAGTGTTCAGGTAGCAGTGGTCGTTCTATTGGTCGATATGATCGGTGGAATTATTGTTGGTAGTATGAATGGTATGGATTTAGGTGCTGCCGCCAATCGATATATTACCTTAACAATCGGAGACGGTCTTGTTTCCCAAATTCCTGCCTTATTAATTTCTGTGGCAACGGGTATTATCGTAACTCGAAATTCTGCCAATGAACGGTTCGCTGCTGACGTTGCCAATCAAGTAGTCATGCTTCCCAAAACCTTATTTATTACAGGGGGGACGATTATTATTATGGGAATGCTTCCGGGATTCCCTGTAGCCTTATGCTTATTTTTAGGCACGATTATGATTGGTACCGCTTACCTTATGCAACAGTCACGTATCGAAGAAACCAAACAAGAAACACAACAAAAACAACAAGAAGCCGCACAAACCGATTCCCAACCTTCTATCCAAGATATTCTGCATGTTGATCCAATGAGTATGGAAATCGGGTATAGCCTCATTCCCCTTGTAGACAAATCACAAGGAGGGGATCTCTTAGAACGAATCAAATTAATGAGACGGCATATTGGATTAGATCTCGGTATTTTAGTACCCCCTATTCGGATTACTGACAATGTTAGCGTCGATTCTCAAGAATATGTGATCAAAATCCGAGGGATAGAAATCGGACGAGGGCAAGTGTATGTCAATCGTCTCCTTGCCATGAAACCTCAAAAAGACTTAAATCTTATTGACGGAATCGAAAGCCCTGATCCGGCATTCGGTCTACCGGCAAAATGGATTCCTATTGAAGAACGAGCAAAAGCAGAAATTAACGGTTTTGATGTCTTCGATCCTCCTTCTGTGGTCGCCACTCACCTTACCGAATTAATCCGCCAGCATTCTTATGACCTTTTAACCCGACAAGACGTCCAGCATATGATGGATGCTCTCCATAAAGAATTTCCTGTACTGGTAGATGATACGCTAAAACTTTCCAATATTGCAGAAATTCATAAAATCTTACAGAGCCTCCTTAAAGAACGTGTCAAAATCCGTAA
>JBOFNI010000135.1:0-1119 GCA_051658845.1 Brevinema sp.
ATTAACGAAATTCATATTAGTGAAGCATTACAATATCGAATCTTGGATCGTATTTTAAATACCCAATAGAAATTTATCGAGAAAATTTCCTTTCAAACCTTGACAAAACAAAGAAAATTTGATATACTAATGGTCAATATGTATTAAAATTTAGTACAAACTCTTATTAAGGAGACTGGAATATGTACGCAATGGTAGAGATTGGTGGGCAAAGCCACAAAGCAGAAAAAGGTTCTGAATTTCTTGTTAATCTTCTCAAAGGAGAAGCAGGAAGTGCCATTGAATTTGATAAAGTTACCTTGATTTCCGACAGCGGTAATATTGAGATTGGGACTCCTTATCTCTCTGCTTCCATAAAAGCTGAAATTATTGATCCGGAAGTTAAAGGAAAAAAATTAACTGTTTTCAAATACAAAAATAAAACCAATTACCATGTCAAAAATGGGCATCGACAAAAATATACCCGTATTAAAATTATTGACATTGTAAAATAATGATCCAAATCACCCTTAGGGATTCGGATTTATATTATTATATAAAAGCTGAAGGACACAGCAGTCAATCTCTTGTTTGTGCCAGTGTATCGGTACTATTAGAAACATGGAGATTATCAGAAGAAAGTCTGGAACAACAAAAAATTCTGTATGATAACGGATTTATCGAGGCATCTATTCCAAAGAGTACAATCTCTCAAGTATTATTTGCCCAACTTTGTATAGGATTAAACGCTATACAAAAAAAATATCCTAGTGATATTTTACTCAACATCGGAGGATAACATGGCATCAAAAAAAGCCGGCGGATCAGCGAAAAACGGTCGCGATAGTATTTCTAAACGACTTGGGGTAAAAAAATTCGGTGGAGAAAAAGTCATCGCCGGAAATATTATTATCCGTCAACGGGGAACAAAATATCATCCCGGAGTATCAGTAGGTAGAGGTGGAGATGATACTCTATTTGCTCTTATTGATGGAGTAGTTACTTATACATCTCGTAGAGGAAAAACTGTTGTTAATGTGTTAACAGCTTAGTACATTTTAGAGGGAATTATTATGCTTACAGAACAACAATTATCAGAATTTCATACTCAGCTGACCCAAATGAAAATTGATCTTATCG
>JBOFNI010000136.1:0-18930 GCA_051658845.1 Brevinema sp.
AATTGTAAAAGTTAAGTATTGCTATACCAATGATTTAAAAATGTTATAACACGGAGAGAGAGGGATTCGAACCCCCGGTCCCCTAATCGGGGACAACTTCTTAGCAGGAAGCCGCTTTCGACCACTCAGCCATCTCTCCTATCTAATAACTAATATTTTGTTTATAAGCAACGGTTATTGTTATTTTTTATAATTAGAATTGTATAGGAATAGAAAAAATTAAATCACTAGTTTATTTTGTAACGATATTTTTTTGAAGGATTATCAATATCAAAATCTTCTTCTATAATTTCTACAGTAGGTCCATATGACTGATATTTAGTTTGGAAAAAGTCTAGGATAATATATTCATCGTTACTGACTTTTTTTATCAAAAAATCAGTGTTGATTGGTTCTAAAAAGAGCTCATTAGGGTGTAAATTAACTGTTCTCCAAATATTATCACTGCCAAGTGCAAAATTAGTGACCATCATAGCAAAAGGATGATAAGAATGATACCATTCATAACCTTTTTGGGTCAACCACTCTGCATGATATCCATTTCCTTTGTAAGAGATATAAGCCATTGGATCATTAATTTTTATCATTGTAAGTGTTTTAACTGCTGTTCGCTCTCCAAAATATTTTGCAAACAAAGTTGATCCAGATCTTCCATTATATTCTGTTGTCCAAATAAATTTTACTTTATCTAATTGGTTTTGCTTTTCATCATATTTGATATAAAATTCTTTTCTCTGTGTTTTAATAACTGTACCTTCTCCAGATTCAGTATAAGATGAAGAAATTCTGCTGAATCCATCAACTCCATCAATTTTTGAGACTGCTTCAGTTAACGCCTCTGCATAATTTCTGGGATTTTGACCAGCTTGATTGTCTGAATATGGTTCAATAGATCCATCTGTAACAACACTGTCATAATCGACAGATACTCTATCATAGTATGATAGAGATGATTTTGTCAACTGAAACTCTGTCTTTTGTCCCCAATAAGGAGTATTAGTCATTTTTCCTCTAAAAGCATTTCTACCTGTCTTCAGAACATAGATATAGCGTGGAATACTTCCATTAGCCACACCTAAATCGATTAAAAATTCATTAGTATTATCTGGATTATAAAATAAATTAAAAATTCGTCTCCCTGAAAAGAAACGTATATTTTTTATTTCAGGTTTATGATATATCATTTGCATGTAGTTATCTACCCCAATACGTAAGTCTAACCACATATAATATGATACTCCACCTTCGGTTTTATAGTTAAAAGAAACTATATCGTTATTTCTTAATACATCAAATGCAGGGACTTCACCAAAAGGAAGATTAGAATCTAATATATATTCTTCTCCATAAGTAACGACATCATCGTAAGCAGAATCTGAAGTTGCCTCTGGGTAAGAACTGGCTCGTCTAAACTCAAAATCGGTATTATTATCCCATTTGATATAACTCAACATTTTCCCTCTGAATGAATCCCGACTTGTTTTCTGAACATACATATATCGTGATAACAAATCATCGTAGTCTTTACCAAAATCAATAATAAATTCATTATTATAGGATGGGGATGTATGATAAACAACATCTACAGCTCGACGAATGAATTTTCTTTTGTTATTTCCATGGGCTTTAACACATGCAACCACAGTGATTTTATCTGAACTACTTGGCTTAAAAGAAGCCCACATCCAATATGACTTACCATGTGAGGTGCTGTAATTAAAATTCCAAATTCCAGCATTTTGGAATGATTTATAAGCTGGATTCGTATATCTTAAACGATCCTTATTGTCCATAGTGGTTTCTAATGAAACAAGACTACAAGCAGATGTAGCCAACAATAATAAAAATAATTTTTTCATTTTATTCTACCTTAATATTTAATTTTAAAATTTTTTCTAAACTCCTTGATACAATACTAATTAAAAACACGATATTACTATATTATAGAATATGGTGTTATTTCCTCCTTAAATTTCTCTAAATACTTTAATACAAAACACGTATTTTGTAGCTACATTTATTAAATAATTTTGTAAAAAAGAACTGCTTTATAAAATCGTAAAATTGTTATATCGAATATTACGTTTGAGTTAAAATCCTTATATATAGGTTCTTGAAAACGCTTAACTGGAAAGTTCTTCAAATTGAAAGTTTTCTCAATCCCATAAACTCTAAAATAACGACAAATTTCATTGATGTCTATAAAAAGATCAATCAATGTGTATTTTACACTACTTTCTGAGTAAAATCAAGGTTTAATCCATAATAAACATATCGTTCATGTTAATAAGAATAAATATTCTTCAGGTAATTTTCATGTTGAATCTCAATAGGTTAATTAGTATATACACGATTATACCAATACTATTGGTATAATGATCTTCATAGAAAAATAGTAATGTGTCCCAAGTATCAAATAAAAAAAGTTCACCATTAATATTGGGAAATCCAAGTATATTGGTTGAATTTTTCCAATGTTTTGCAGTACTAGTAAATATTTTAACAGATTGTTTTTCAGAATATGAATTGGTAGCAAATTCATTGGTATGTTTTATTCCAAACATTTTATTATTAAATAGATTGTACTTGGACAATAAATATTCACGAGCCGTAGATCCTGTTGATTGTTTAGTAACGAATATAATACCGATATATATGATTGTATAGAAGATTATATTAATTTATGATTTGAGATTTTGGGGTAGCAAGATGGCAGAAAATAAAAAAGCACAAAGAACAAATAGCTAATATAAGAAAGATCCATGATCATAGTAACAGAAAAAGAGCTGTAGAACACCTACTCTTAGAGTTTATGAAACCCGATCATAAAATCGGTACTTGGCAAGCTATAGGCTTCACTCCTTTATCACATATGTTAAAGCCTGGAATTATTTCCGTTGTGGATCTAAGACTTACGAATACCACAAAAGATATGTTGGATGAAAACCGAAAAGAAAAAGGGGGATACAAAATTGAAGAGACTAGTCAAGGCGAACCTCATGTACATCTTAATCTTTAAGGCGTTGCACTATCTTCTATAATTTGTCCGTTTACTGGATCTCGCAAATAACTAAATGGATAATGATTCTGATAGGAGTATGATTGCCAAGGGATAAAGACAACTTCATTAATAATAGGTTCTAAGACTTTAATATATTGCTCTTTAGTATTTTTGTTAATATATAGTCTTTCGTTACTCGAAATATAACCTGCATACAGAAGCTCGTCATCTAAAGAAATTCCCTCTAGAGTTTGTTCAAATCTTTTTGGATCGAGTTTGTAACGGATATTATTTGTTTTGGTCAACCTTGAGCCGTCCTTGACATAATAATAATTACTATTTACTACCTCACGGTTAGATTCGTAACGAATATTGTCTATTTTTATTGCTCCAGATTCATCCTTAACTCGATCATATTGATAGTCTGAAGGATTCCAATAGATAGCGTATAAACTTAGGTCACGAGAATAGACTTGTAACTCCCAATAGCTATCACGTTTCCGATTGTTGGGGTTTACTGGTGCTCTCTCTACTAAAATAAGTTCTGATCCCCTATCATAGGAGGCTTCTACACCATAGACAGAACCACTAATAATTAATAACAATATTAATACATATTTCATAAAACACCTCAATAGCAAATAAGCCCCATAATATATATTATACTATGGGGCTTGTTTTGTCAAGTACCGCAGATAAGAGCAATACTTACAGGAAATATTATTAATGCTTATATAGGGGAAGGATCGTATACGGATGAGTGGAATAATGGTTTAGAAAAAGCAGGGATAAGAGAGTATAGATAAAGAATACTGGAAAGAGAATAGAATAGAGTAGAAAACTTTTGGAGCCAAAGGGTGTATAAAGGATCTTATATCCGTATACCGAAGAAAAGCTTAGAATTGTTTTTGAGAGAAGTAGTATTTCGATATAATATGAAAGATCATAAAGATGATTATCTTAACGATCCTATTAAATACTTAAGAAATTAATGCTTCTATGATATCTACTCAGAAAGTGGCTTAATTCTGCCTTTAAATAGGACTGTGCCCGATTAGTTATTAATCCAGTAAAACAAAGTGAAACAGAGATAGAAAAAAATGAACCTTTAGGTAACTCTCTCTAGTTTTTAAGAAAAACAAATAGAGTAAAATTTTCACTAATAAATTAGTACTTCGTATTATCTAGCGAATAGAGTAAAGCAGGATTAGAAAAATAGAATCTCGGTACATACTATATTTAAAATATACCAGTTTAGTTTTTACATTCTTCAGATATTTTTCTAACAATTTTTCTAATAAAATCACCATAGGTAGGATAAGGTTGTATTATCGTTGAAAACTCCTCTATCGATGTTTTTGATGCATAAAAAAATTGAAAAATATTGGCAATTTCACCAGCTTTTGATCCAATGACATAAGCCCCTACAATATATTTATTATGAACAATAAGTTTTATATAGAATTCTCGATCTAATCCCATAATTGCTCGTTCACAATCTTCTTGGAAATACTTATAAATCTTGAAATCATCACCATAGATCTCTTTTACTTTTGTTTCTGATAATCCTACTTGTGCATATTCTGGTTCTGTGAAAATTATTGAAGGTATTTCTCCAACATCATATTTCTTTTTGGATGATTCTATTATGTTGTGTACAATCACTTTACCTTGCATACCTGCAACATGGGCAAACTTATATTTACCAACTACTACATCACCAGCAGAATAAATATGAGCTTGAGAAGTTTGCATATACTCATCAACGAGTATACCTTGTTCTGTATATTCTATTTTCGCAATATCTAAATTTAAATTTTTTATATTCGGTTGTCTACCCACAGCTATAAAAACTTTCTCTCCAAGAACCTGAGAAAATTGTTCTTGTTTTGTATAGCAAATTGCTATTTTATTGTTTTCTTGTATTTCACATTTTTGGATATTCACATCTGTTATTAGTGTAATATTATATTTTTCAAGAGTATTCTTAATAAATTTTTTAGAATGTTCATCATCTGTAAAAAGTATATCTATACTTTTTTCTAAAATCGTTACCTTTACCCCCAGTCTAGCTAGGGGAATTGATAATTCTATAGATATGACACCAGCTCCAATAAACACAATAGATTCCGGTAGCTGATCTTGGGTAAAAAAGTTTGCGTTTGTTAAAAGGTATTTAGAATCCAATCCTTGAATTGGAGGTATAAACGCATGTGATCCTGTACAGATTACAATGTTATCTCCATAATATTTTTGACTACCTACGGAAATCGTATGGGAATCGTAGAAACTAGCCTCTCCTTGAATAACGTCAATACCATAAGATTCCAAAACAGTGGGACTTTCATGATTATAGATACGCTTAGAAATATCACTGATATTTTGGAAAATTGAGTTTTTATCTACTGATATTTCTTTACTATATTGAATAAAAGCTTTTGAAGGTACACAACCACTCCAAGTACATTCTCCGCCCATTTTATCTTGTTCGATAATTAGGACTTTTTTCCCTACTCTTACTAACCCTAGAGCACAAGTTAACCCACTGGCTCCACCGCCAATTACGATCACATCATAATGTTGTAATGACATACAGTTTTCCTTTTATAATTTATAAATTCCTAGATGCAATAATATCAACACCTGTATCTAGTATGTTAGGGATTAATACTTGTCCAACTTTTACCAGTACAGTTAATTGTAATTTTTGAATTTCTTTCATACAGTTAAACATTTTATCAAAAGGTAATGCAGAAGTAGTACGAACAGGTATTTTTTATGTAATACCCCTTGAATTGACGCTGCTGATGTTAATATTCTTTGACTATTTCTTGAAGTCCAAACTGTGCCCCTCTAGATCAGGAATTCCCTATGACTTCTAATGTATTTGTATCTATAGTAATATGACACCTTTAGGACAAAGAACACAAATCAGATTTTTTTTCATTATATTACTCCTCTATATATATATATATCATAACATCTTCCAATTGTTAAGGAAGATTTATCTTTGGAATTACAACTTTTTCCATTTTACCTAGGCTGAGATGTTTTTTCGAAAATTGTTGAATTATTTTATCTTGACAAACAATAGTTATCTTACCTTCGATAGGCTTTGAAACTCTCACATGAATCACACGTTCTTTAAGCTCTAGTTGGTTTCCATTAAGAAAATCAAATGCTCCTATTGCAACTGTTGTGGATTCATATTATTTTCTTTTTCAAGCACCAATACATTTAGTTGATATTTTGACCATTCTCGAGCCAACGTTAATCCACAAATCCTAGCTCCTATAATTACAATATTTCCCATTACACATCTCTATCTTATTGGTTACTGTTCTGTTAATAGAATGATGCTTTTTCAATACTATTAAACACTTCTAATTTATTTTTAATCATTTTTTTTGATCTTTCGATACTATTTTTAAAAATAAACATAGGCTCTAAAGCATGAGGATGATCTATTAAATACCTGCTTGTTTCTTGATACATTACTTGTTTAACATCAGAGGACATATTAATCTTGCACACACCTAGGCTTACAGCTCTTGATAGTTCAGAGTCAGGATTTGAAGATCCTCCATGCAGTACAAGAGGAATATTTGTTTTAGCGGTAATTTCTTTCAACAAATCAAATTGTAGCTGCGACTTGAAATCTTCTGGATAAATTCCGTGTAGAGTTCCTATTGCTACGGCTAAAGCATCTATTTTTGTTTCTTCAACAAACACTTGAGCATCTGATGGATTTGTATATTGGATTTTAGAATGTCCACCTTCCATTGTGTTGCCAACATCACCAATAGTTCCTAATTCAGATTCCACAGATATATTATGTTGTTTTGCTAGTTTTACGACTTCTTTTGTGATTGTTATATTTTCCTCAAACTTACAGTCAGAAGCATCTATCATAACAGAAGTAAATCCACATGTGATTGCTCTCTGTATTTGTTCTATGTTGGATCCGTGATCAAGATGTAGTACGACAGGAATAGGTGCTTTTTCTGCTATATACTTTATATATTCTATAAAACCATCTGAAAGGTATTCTAATTCCATAGGGTGTATTGCTATAATACAAGGAGATGCAGATTCAATACACTGATCCATAACAGCCTTAAAAATTTCATGGCTTCCAATATTGAATGCTCCTAGAGCAAATTTATTTTTGTATGCTACTTCTATAGCTTCTTTTAATGTTAGTAACATTTTGCTCCCTTAAAGTTCGTTAATTATTTCTTGTACCGAAGAATAAACAGCACTAGCTTTATAAGGGGAATCATTATGCATTTCCAAGGTTGTCTCACCGGACAACACTAAAATTGTATCGATTCCAGCTGTTTCTCTAAGACGAATATCTGTATATAGTCTATCACCTATCATTACGCTCTGAGATAGTGGTATGTCATATTTTTCTGAGGCCATTTCAAGTATAATTCGATTAGGCTTACCTATTATTTTTGGTAGTTTACCTGTTGAGCCTTCAATCATAAGAATCATCGCTCCTGTATCAGGCATTACTTTTCCCCCCTCAAGAGGACAGTTAAAATCTCCATGAGTTGCATAGTACGATATACCTTCTCTTATCCAATCACAAGCCTGCCAAATCTTTTTGTAAGTGAGATCTTGATCAAAACCTAGCAGAACAACATCCGGAACTTCCTTAGTATTATTTACTATTTTCAATCCATACTCTTCTAAATCTTGTTGCAATGGTAGTAACCCCAAAAGAAAGACTTTTGCATTGGAATGATGTTTTTGTAGGTAAATCGCTGTTGCTTCTCCTGATGTAAAAAATTCATCAAGTTGGCTATTGATTCCTAGTTTATGCATTTTATCTAAATAGGAATGTTTATTTTTAGAAGAATTGTTTGTTAAATATACAATTTTTTTGCCTTTTTGTTTTAGTGTATCTAAAAACTCTTTTGCACCGGGAATTAGTTTATCTCCCAAGTATAGTGTTCCGTCCATATCTAAGAAAAAAAGTGAGTATTGATCCCATATAGAATTCATATTCTCTCCATAAATTATATTATTTGCCCAACAAATCCCTCTAAGGAATTGATATCTGTCGAAAATTCATTTGTACAAAAAATATCGATATTTTTCCATGGTATACACAAAGTACCACCACTATGGTCAAATTTAAACTTATCAGCTGCTAGAATTATTCTAGGCACATTGTCTGCTATTGTTTTTTTTAATTCAAAAATCAAAGGATTTACCTCTAGGGTTCCTTTACTATTTAATCCAAATGCACCCATAACTGCTACAGGTATATTGTAGTCTAAAATAAACTGTATTGTTGCTCTTCCAGCAAATCCATGTGCATTTTCTATCAAATGACCTCCAGCACAAATAACTGTAAATTCTTTATCATCTATAAACTCTTGTATAATCAAAAAAGAATTGGTAACTATTGTTTTTATTTGACGACGTTTTTTAAGTTCTTGCGCTACACACAATGCACTTACAGACTCATCTAAATATATAATATGCACTGTTTTTAATTGATCAACTATTTTTTTAGCGATATATTGCTTAGCATGGATATTCCAAACTTTACGAAAATTTAGTTTTGTATGCAACGCTTCTGGGTTTTTATTAATTAATTTACCATGAACTTTATTTGCTAGCTCCATTTCATGGATTTGTCTCATTAATCCTCTTACAGTAGAAGGAGACAAGCCTAAATCTTGAACAAGATCCTGCGTTGATAATTCTTTGTGTTTATCTAAAAGTTTTAATACTCTTTGTATTCGTTGTGGGTATTTCATATCAATCCTTTTTTATTAGTCTCTTTCTATAGGTAAGGTAGAAATAGAAGAATATTCTATCCAAGAACCATCATAATTTTTTATCAATTCAAATTTTAATAACTCTTTTAATACAAACAATGTGTGTGCCGAGCGAATCCCAGAATGACAATATAGTATATAAGCTGATTTTTTATTTAAGCCTATCTGTTGTAAAATATTCTCCACTACTTGTTTCTCTTTAAAGAACAATGTTTTTTCTTCGAGAAACAAAGTATGGGGCATAGATATTGCATAGGGTATTCTACCAGCTGAACATGCATTAGGAAGTTTAATCTCGCCTTTAAATTCTTCAATTGTTCTAACGTCAATAAGTGTAGCGGAATCATTGTTGACAACATCATATAGGTAAGCTAATACTGACTCATCAATTTCTTTTTCAAAAATAAACTTATTTTCTTTTGGAGTAAAAGCTATTTCTACTAAAGGTAGACCTAAATATTTCCACCCATCGATACCACCATCAATAATACTTACATGATGATGTCCATACATTTTAAGTATCCACCAAAAACGACATGAATCATAACTACCACGCTCATCAAATAGTACAATATGAGTATTTTTATTACAGCCTAATTTAGATAATAAATTTTGTATTGTTGATTTATCGGCTCTCATGCCTGTTACAATACCATAACTTGATTCTATGTGACTTCGCTCGATTTGCACAGAATTTAGTATATGTCCACGATCATAAGAATCTTTCTTTCTAATCTCAATGATTCTACAGTTATCTATATCTTGAGTAAGCTGTTCTACTGCTAATGGTGAAATCAAACAAGGGTTATGATAACTATTTTTTAAAGGATATTCCATTATTCAAATTTTCCTTCTATTTTTAATACTCTTGCTTGTTTTTTGCTAATGTATGTTTGGATACAGAATCCATTTTGCGTTTTATGATATACGCAAGGAACACCATCTTTGTTATAAATTTCTGTAATACGATCTATTTTAGTGACAAAATTATTTAGGTTGATTTGGACTTTTTTTTGTCCATTACTTGGGTAGAAGTCTTTATTATTTGTATAGTTAGTGACAATAATCCATGCTGTTTTTTTATCATGATGAATCAATACATGTGGATCTATTTCTCTGTTTTTTCTACCACTATAATGGTATTGTATGCTTTGGTATATTCCTCTGTCTCTCCATAAATTTTCTAGGTAATCCCACATAAGAAAAGAATTTTCTTTAAGATATGCCGCATCAGCATGTGTTGTGAAATAAACCCCAAGCCCTTTACCATATTGATTTTTTATAATTATTGGCATGTCTGAAGAATCCCATGCTTCGACTATAGTATTTGAATCTAATATTATTTCTTCTAAATGCCAATATCCTTTATAATTTTTTCTATTCCATCCGACATTAGGCGTAACTTGACTATTAGCTGCAGTTACTTTTAGTCCGAATACATCTTGTAATACAAAAGCCGGATAATTCAAATTAAACCACCCTTTTTCACCGATCACTCCCATGCGAGGTGTACCCACTAAAATACCGCCATTTTTAGTATATTCTGCCAAGAGTGCTGCTACTTCTTTAGTAATTAGTACTGTAAAAGGTGTAAATACTGTATGATATTGGTTCATAATCTCTTTATGTTTAAGTTGTTCTACAGAGATAAAATCTATCTGTAATCCCATTCCCCAAAGCATGGAATAGCAACTATTAAGACAATCGAGATACAGTTTTTCATTATCAACACCAGAAATAGCAATCATATTCTCTTTATCAAGTAAAATAGCTACCTCACTTTTTAAGGCTTTAGAGTTTAATATAAATTCTGATTGTTGTTTAAGGAATATACCTAATTTACGTACTATCGGAGTTCGTATTGTTTCTTCTCCATCTATTGAAACAACCCCTCCCCAATGTAACGGTTGGTATTCTGGTTCTGTAAATAGCTGATATAGAGAAAGTTTCACATCATGCCCTATGGCTTCCAAAAGATAATGTTCTAAATCACTAGGAGAGGTATTTCTTTCCGGACCAGCCATCCAACCGTTGATTGGACCTCCTTCTGTTTCTAGTAACCAGAATGGTTGTAAATTGTGGTGGGATATACTACGTCCATGATCTAGAAACATAGAGCAGTAATATGGTCTTTTATCCATTTTATTTCCACTACCGGGATATAAATCATATCCTACTATATCTACTGTTTCTGCTATTTTGAATTGATCGATTGCCAGTAATGTTCCCATAGGATCTTGTCCTTTTTGGAAAAAGATATTTGTAGAGCATCTATGCTCCTTATCTAATGATTTGATTAAGTCAACTTGCCAGTGTAAAAAATTGACAATAACTTCCATAGAAAAAAGTCGGAAATCTATCCATCTTGTGATGGAAGACCAATTTGCAGGTTTGACTCTAGGAAATGTGATTTCTTCCCATGAATTATATTGACTATTTGTAGCACTCCATCGATATGCTTCTTGTAATTTATCTAAAGTTTGATATTTTTGTTTCAGCCATAGTTGAAATTTTTTTGTGCAATGCTTACAATAGCAATATACTCCAAGTTGTCCTGAAGTATTAGGCATAAAAGGGTAACCTATCTCATTATGTAATTGATAAGCAAATAATTGAGAATGATCTTTATAGGTAGTAACTAATTTGAGTATATAACGCTCTGCGGATTCTAAATAGTGAGGATTATTCATACAAGCCCAAGAGTACATACTATCATTAGGGAACATTTGATTATTTTGGTCAACTATATTTACTTGATGATCTCTTGCTAACCAGTATGGAGGGCAAGATGTGCCTGTACCTAATAAAATTTTTATATCATAATTTTTGCATTTATCAAAAAGTTCATCTAAAAATGATATATCATAGTTATTGGGAGATTTCTCAATCGTATCCCAGCTATTAAAAATTTCTGCTGTACGGATAAAATTGATCCCTGTATTTTTTAATATAGATAGCCCTTTATCCATATCTTGTTGAAAAATAGGATAATACGAAGCTCCAAAAGGAAATTCTTTCATAAGTTACTCCTCCACTATAGTTATATCAACCCATTTACAAAATTCTTTCAATATAGGGATTGTTGCTCCATAGGACACACAATAGTGGTGTTCGATTCCATGTTGTGCTACGGATTCTAAGATTTTTTCTTTTGAAGAGTTTACTCTAATATTACATTGAGAGCCATTCCAAATTGTATCAGGATTGATCACCTCACCGTTACACATAAAGAATGTAGGTTTATCGGGGTTGTTAAGACTAAGTTTACTCAGTACAACATTCCCATTTTTGAGTATTCCTGAAACACTCATTTCAATATTATTTTTTATAGTCACATGCTCTGTACAATGTACTGTTTTATCAGACATACTAAGTGTTGCTGGCATATTTCCACAATGCCAACAGTGCAATATATTTTCTTTATCTATATGAACTAGATCGGCAAAATACACTGTATTTTTAGTTAGTTTATGTTGAATATACATTGTTGTAAGTCCGGATATGTCTCCTTCACAAGCTATAGGATAACCATTATCATTCAAATAGGATACTACACCACATACTGCCATACCATAAACAGATTGGAACTCTGGCCAACATCGAATTCCAAAAGCAGAGATATTATGTTCTTCGGCAAAATCAATTAATGCCAAGGCTATAGATACCGTTTTTTCTATTGATTTTGGGGAAACATCTATCTTTTTTTTACTAACAAATCGTTCCGTAGCTTCTACCAGTCTTTCTTTTGGAATATGTTGAGCTCGATGCATGAGTTCAGCTATACTTAAAAATTCTATTTCTGTACCAAAACGATAGGTAAATTTTAACTCATCGGTATCTGATAAATAAAATCCTGGTGCTTTTCCTCCGACTATACAGAATCTTGCTTTGTATAATTGGTTTTTGATATAGATAGCTTGTATAAAGTTATTGAGTTGATCCTTAATCTCTAATAGACTACCATGAGCCCAAGAAAATTTGATATTAAGATGATGTAGAAATGACATATACATATTCATTCCACATAATGAATTTAATGGAACCGCGGATGGTTTTTGAACAATAGGTTCTTCGAAAGCCCAAAGAAAATAAGGAACTTTGAGAGTTTTGAGTATTTTCATAATAGCACTGCCATATGAGTAAGTGCCTATTTGGATAATAAGTCCGTCTATTTGTTGAAAGTCCTCAAGGACTTTTTCTAAGTGATTTAGATCTACAATAATATTTGGGGATTTCACTAACTCTACTTCTGTGTAATTTTGTTTAAGAAACTCTATACTTTCTGATAGATAGTTTTGTGCAATATCATATCGAAAATTTGGAAAACCTAGTGATAAAATTCCTAATCTCATATCTTCTCCTAAATATCTAATGTTGGAAACCCAGGTGCATTTGTTGGGTAAGACCATAATTTTTGTAATTCCTCATCTACGGTACAAAATGCTAAAGCAATTCCTCCCATTTCTTGAGTGCAAATAAATGATCCTATGGCCGGTTTATACACCATAATATTTTTTTGTTGTAGTAATTTTTCGACTTCATTATAAAAAATCAACAATTCCATATAAGAAGTTTGCCCGCAACCATTGACAAGAACAGTAATAGTATCACCTGACTGATATGGTTTATCGGCTAGTAATTGTTCAACCATCTGTTGAGCCAATGCTTGTGCAGAACCCATTGGAATTAATTGATTTGATGATTCTCCGTGTATTCCTATTCCTATTTGAACTTTATCTTGTGGCAATTCAAACATTGGAAGTCCTGTTATAGGAGAAGTCCCTGGCAACGTGGCTACGGTTAAAGCTCTTGTATTATCTCTTACTTTTTCAGCTATACGAGCAACATCATCTAAACTATAACCTATATCAGCTGAACTTCCTACCATCTTATAGGAAAAAAATGTTCCTGCTGTACCTCGTCTTTCTTGGGGAACTTCTTTAGGAGCTGATGCAATATCATCATATAGTATAACTTTTTTTACCACTATATTTTCGTCATTAGCAAAATCTATTGCCATATTTGAGTTTAAAACATCTCCCATGTGATTAGAGATAAGGAGCACTACTCCAGCCCCTTGATCTCCCTCGACAATGGCTCTACTTATTGTAATAGGGTCTGGTGCTGTAAATACTTCTCCAAAAGCATTCGCATCAAGCATTCCTTCACCAACGAATCCTATACAAGCAGGTTCGTGTCCAGAGCCATTTCCAATAACAACTCCAACCTTTCCTTCTTGTTTATTTTTTCTTGCAATAACATTTGTATTTTCAAGTAATACTAAAAGGTTATCATAGGCTTTCACAAGTCCGTAGGCTGTATCTCGTACAATGGTATCTGTGGCATTGATTATTTTTTTCATACTATTCTCCCAAAAAACTCCAATTATTAAAAAATACTAGTAGTACTAAAGAGAAAGATTTTGCTCCAGCATCGATTTCACCGATAGATCCTTCTTGTAGAAACTTAGCTCTACCTCTCTTTGCTTGTAATTTTTGTGTAGCTTCCAAACTAGAAGTGGTAGTATCTATCCCAATTTGGAGGATTGCTGTCAATTCTTTATTTTCTTGATATGCAGAATTTGTTGCTTCATAAACAGGAATAAGAACATCTAACAATGTCTTATCTCCTAAATGTGCTCCGCCAAGTTCGGTTATTTTTTCATGTGAACGTTTCAATCCATTAATAAAATTCTCCATAGTAACGGTATTTCCATCAAGAGAGCGTCCTAACTCAACAAAAAATGTACCAAAAATAGGACCAATAGCACCACCAGCTGTAGCGATAAACTTTTTTCCAAAGTCCATTATTAGCTCACGTGGAGTTTGCGCATCTAGCGCTTCAATAGTATTCCACCCAGCAGAGACACCTCTACACATCGTTGTACCATGATCTCCATCTCCTATAATAGCATCAAGTCTACATAACTCTTGTTCATTTTCTTTGCATACCAAAGTTATTTCTTTTAATATTATTTTTAACGAATTGATACCTATCACTTTCATCATTAGCCTCTTATTTTTTTCTCTAACTCTCGTGCAAATTCGTATGCTTTTTTAGCAATTTCAATTGGCGAAAGAGATGGTTTAGTCCAAATATTTGTACTTTTTCCTATTTCTGTATTCGCTTGTGAGAATATCTCAACGACTAACCAATGAGTATAGTTAATTGACTGTAACCCATTAGTTATTTGTTCCCAATTGATCCCATCATTTTGAGGGATTCCTCTATCGCTTCCACAAATATGAAAATGATATAGTTTTTCTTTGAGACGAGTGATAGAGTCTTTATGATTTCTTTCTTCTATATGTGCGTGAAAAGAATCATAGTGATATCCTAAAAATGGATGACTAATTAATTGTTCAAATTCTACAGCATCAGAAACCGAATTCATAAACGATCCTTCATATCGATTAACCAATTCTCCAGCAAGACGAACATTATGTTTTTGGGCATATTCTAGTACGGGATCCAGACTTTCTACGACTCTTTTTTTCCATTCCAAGCTTTTTGTTTCATCAGAGCACTTGCCCCATGCACTTAATAATACTCCACCTAATACTGAACTACCTAATTGATTGGATACTTCTATACAACGTTTTAAGTGCTCAATGCCAGCATCTCTAATCGATATTTCCATACTTCCTATATCAGTATTTGAATTTAATCCTGTTCCACAGGTGCATGTTAAGTTGAAATCACTGAGAATATTTTGATAGTCTTTAATCGGTACATTTGTAGGCTCCATAATGGGAAATTCAACACCGTCATAGCCTATTTCGTAAGCTTTTTTAATATGTGGTATCAAAGGATCGCCCCACGACTGTGTACATAATGTTGATAAATGAATACCTACCATTTTCTACTCCATATTAAAAATATCAAAAACTTTTTTCAAATCTTCGTATGTTATTGCTTTTGATAATTCTTTTTGTGCTTCATTATGTGAGAAAAATTCTGCCACTTCAACCAGTAGTTGTGTATTCATCACTTCTGTATCTTTCGCAGCAATAGTAAGAACTGTTGATACAGGATCATTCTCAGGGTGTCCAAAAAAAACAGGTGTTTGTAATGTAATTAAGCTCATTCCATTTTCTAATACCCCTTCTTCGGGTCGTCCATGAGGCATCGCTACCCCTTTTGAAATAACAAAATACATTCCCATTTTTTCTACTGCGTCTAGTATAGCATTGTAATATCTATCTTCAACACAATTTGATTGTTCTAAGATACCGACACCTTTTCGAACCACATCTTGCCAATTTTCGGCAGATAGTCCTAAGGTAAATTTTTTTTCTATTAGTATTTCGTTTTCTAAAAGTCGCATCTTATTTTCCTAGTAAAGTATATACAGGTGATAGCACTATTGCCCATAATGAGAAATCATTACCACCATACGCTTGGAAGAATGTCCCTATTGTCGGAGCAATCACTGTTAAAGAGACAGCACATATAATCATTAATAGACTTCCCCCTAAAATCGAAGTGATTACCACTGCCGGAAATCCACCTCTTTTATTGGCAAAGATCGCACCAGGTGCCACATCAAAATAACACGCTATTGTAAGTGGGATAACAGTATATGTAAGAACTCCGCTAACACCTAAAACAAATAATGTTATTATACTACTAATAATTGCTATAATAAATCCTAGCACTAAGGAATTTGTCCCATAAGGGAATATCATAGGTATATCAAGTGCTGGAATTGCTCCCGGAGCCCAAATATTAGAAAGACCCTGAAATGCTGGAATAATTTCTGTAAGCATCATTCTCGCTCCTAATAGTAAGACGACTGTACCTGCAGAAAACATCATTCCTTGTACAAAACTGAATGTAAAAAAGTCTGTTGTATTAAAAATATCTGAGCGGATTGTGCCTTGAACAGTGATATTATAAATTGACACACCTAAGTACACTAAGAATATCACTAGACCAACAGTAACTGTTGTATCTTTTAAAAAGCCGAGTCCTGCTGGTAATTGAAGATCTTCTGTGTTTTTTTCAGGTTGTTTTACTAGAGTTCCTACTAAAACACCTAAAAAACAAAACATAGATGCTGTATGCCCTATGGTAAAAGTATCGTTGTTTGTTAGTTCTTTGACATAAGGTTGGATAAGTTTTGATGGGATAACGAGATATAAAGATGTAAACACAACACCCAATACTATAGTCATAGGCATTGGTAATTGTGTTTGTACACCTAAAGCAACAAATATCATCGCAAACCAAAAGATAAGATTGGTGGTCAAAAATATTGTTTTAAATCGAGTAAAGCGTGCTACTAAAATATTTACTATAAAAGCAAGTACAAGTACTGTTCCTACTTCTGCTCCATAGCTATTGAGGAAGTCTGCAAAATTACCCATTGTACCTGCTTCAGGAATAGAAAACATTGCACCAATTGCTGATGCAATCGGATTCATTGCGTTAATAATAATATCCACCCCTTGAAATAATACGAGTACTCCAATCACACTTTTTAGAGATCCTTTAACTACATCCGCCAGTTTTTTCTTTTGTAACATAAGTCCTACACATGCAATAACACCCAAAAATATTGATGGCTGTCGGAAAATATTAACAATATAATTCAATACACTTGACATTTTTTACCCCTTGCTGAGACTGTCTAATATTGAAAGTCCTTTCTCTTTAATTTCTTTAATGTTCATAAAATCTGTTATCATCACCACATCTTTTTGAACACTTGGTTTTAACTGCTCTCCTATTTCATTAGAAGTAAAGTAAATATCACAAGTAATACTTGGTGCTCCTGTAACATCACTAGCTTCTACATCTAAAGATAAACCACTATCCTTAAATGCTTCTTCGACTTTCATTTTTAGAATAATACTTGTCCCTATTCCAAAACCACATACTGTTACTATTTTGATTGTTTTCATTGAATCCTCCTTTATAGGATATTTTATTATACCACAAAAAAAAATTAAATCAACACTTTATTTCAAATATTTTCAACAAATACTAAAACTATATTATATAATAATTTACACAAAAAAAAATGTTATATAACAATAATATTTTTATCTAATTTTGCTATTTAGCATTTATACATACCATTTGATACATTTATTATTGTTT
This sequence comes from Brevinema sp., assembly GCA_051658845.1. GTDB lineage: Bacteria > Spirochaetota > Brevinematia > Brevinematales > Brevinemataceae > Brevinema_A. Next base: position 17,905 of record JBOFNI010000136.1, read on the forward strand.
TTCTTTTTGAGGTTATCTTGAAAACAATTGAAATACATCATCTATCTTAGTTACAAGAGTACTGAAAAGCTATATTACATGAAAATATCTACTCCTATAAGCCATGACAAGAAATCCACAAATTGGCAAAAGATAATTTCTTATGATATTTACAGGCTTTTTACTTTACAGATTCCTTTAAAATAATCTCACGTTGTATAGAACATTTTTCAAAATCAAACAACATTCAAATAGATCTTATTCTCATACTACACATCACGTTAACAACAAAACTGAAAATATTAACAAAAAATTCACTACATTATTAACCTCCAATGATTGAGTTAATTACAAGTAGAGTTTTAAGTCATTAATACTGCTTCCAATGCTTGACATTACAAACATAAAACACCTCTTTGAAGAATATTCGTTTCTGATAAATTTTTATAAAAAACTCCCTGTACATGAATATAGTAAACGTTTAATCTATTCGTATTTTCTATATGTCGTTCAAACATTTTGCAGATGAACTGTTTATTTTATAAAATTAATTGCAGATCTCTGTCTTTTATGATTGTACAATGATTTTTTAATATATCTTCAAGAATTTCTTCAGCTTATTTAGCTTAATTCTGCCTTTAAATAGGACAGTGCCAAATTATACCCTCAAAATGTCCAAAATACTAACGGCACACTAGAAGTCATCATGAGCTCTCCTGTATGGTATGACTAAAACTACTGAAATACCGTATGATGTGCATTTGTTTCTCCTCCATCTCTTCCTTTCATCAAACTGTTATTTGAACTTAACCAAGTATTTGCTTTCATAAACTGAGTAAAGCTATTTGTAAATTCAGATTTAGCTGTATCTCTTGAATCATTGGCAGCAATATCTATTGTATTACTATAACTACTGACATGTTTAAAACCTTTTGGATTTGAAATAACATAGTTGGTAATCCGATTAGTAATTTCTTGAGTATCAACATCTTCTCGAATCCATTCTCTTGTTAATTGACCTATATTTTTTATATACATAGCATTTGT
>JBOFNI010000137.1:0-1585 GCA_051658845.1 Brevinema sp.
TAAAATATAAGGATCTATATAATATGGCAAAGCTTTTTTTTGAAACATACGGTTGCCAAATGAATCTTGCCGAGGCGGATTCATTAGCAACACAATCAATACAACGGGGGCATCAACTGGCAGAGAGACCGGAAGATGCTGATATTATTGTTATTAATACCTGTTCTGTACGCTTGACAGCAGAAAATCATGTAATTGGACGTTTGGGTTATTATCGCACCGTTAATAAAGAACGACTTAACGGTGATCTGAAAGTCGTCTTGATGGGCTGTATGAGTGAGAATATTGGATTGGAAGTAAAAAATAAATTTTCCGATATTGTTGCGATTTTATGGGGTACTTATAATAAAGAACATTTTTTTGATTATATTGACGATTTAGAAGTGAAACATCTAGGTTTTGGGGCAGCCTATTCTTTTATGCCGGCAACTGCTTCCAAAGAATACCCTTTTAAAGCCTTTATTCCTGTTTCTCATGGCTGTAATAAAAATTGCAGTTATTGTATTGTTCCTAAAGTAAGAGGATTGGAACAAAATAGGAATTTTCAGGAAATTATTGATAATGCTAAAACACTTGTTGAAGAAGGTGTTAGAGAAATCTGTTTATTGGGTCAGACGATCGATACTTATAAAGATCAGGATAAACGTTTCCCTGAGTTATTAGAAGCAGTAGCACGGCAATCGGGAGTGGAACGCCTCACATTTTTAACATCGCACCCACGAGAATTTCTTTATGAAACAATAGAATTAATGAACACTTATGATAATATTCTCCCTTTTCTTCATTTACCGTATCAATCTGGTAATTCTCGAATCCTTAAAGAAATGAGACGAGGACATACGATAGAACAATATATCGAAAAAGTCCAAAAAATCAGACAAATCCGACCGGATATTATCTTATCAACGGATATTATTGTGGGTTTCCCCTCAGAAAGCGAACAGGAATTTGAAGATACCTTGTCGGTACTGAATAGTATTCGTTATAATGAGGCTTTTATGTATCGTTATAACACCCGCCCTAATACTCCAGCAGAACATTTTAAAGATCAAGTTCCGGAAGAAGATAAACTTCGTCGTTTAGATATCTTAGTACGAAGTCATCGGGGGATTATGTCGGAGCTATTGACAGATCAAGTAGGAATGACCTCAACTGCTTTATTTGATCGCGAATCAAAATATAGTGATAAGATTTTTGCAGAAACAGGTCGTAAACAGTATTTAGGAAGAACTCATAACAATACCGTCTGTACGGTAGAGTCTCCTATTGATCTTCGAGGGCAGATTTTACCAGTTGAAGTATACGATACTTTCCATTCTGTACTGAAAGTCCGTTTAATTTAAGTAAGGAATATCTATGATAGCACAACTTAAAAAATCCTTGAAGAAAGCATCTGCCGATATTGTAGAACTTAGTTATTCAGAGAATCAAGGGACTTCTATTGTTCTTTCTAAAGGAGAAGTGGAACGTTGTTTGAATTTTCAAGGTTCTTCCGGTTCGGTGCGTACCTTTCATCAAGGGGGAGTAGGATTTTGTGCCTTTAATGACGGTAGTTTTGAACAAGGAATCCAAAAATCGTTAGAGA
>JBOFNI010000138.1:0-2041 GCA_051658845.1 Brevinema sp.
TAATAATATATTAACTAATAAATACTAAAAAATCAAGAAATCACTTGATTTTTTTTTTGAAATGTTGTAAAATTATAAGTGATTGTGAAGGGGGTGATACTCACACAGGGAATGTTATCGACAAGGAAAAAAATAATGAGTTGTATTTTTTGTTCTATTGTTAAGGGTCAGATTCCTGCCGATAAAGTATACGAAAATAACGATGTTTTAGCTTTTAGGGATATTATTCCGTTAGCAAAAATCCATATTATCGTGATACCTAAGGAATGCCGTTTATATTTTCACAACATAGAGGACGGTATCTTAATGCATTTGATGAGTGCGGTTAAAAATATTATCAAAGAACAAGGTTTAGAAGATCTTGGTTATCGTTTGGTAAACAATAACGGTGATCATGGAGGGCAGACAGTGAATCATGCCCATATTCATATCTTGGCCGGAGAACCTTTAGGCTCTAATCTTACTGGAAATTATTAGGAGAATATATGTTATTAGTAGAAATTCGTGAAGGCGAAACAACAGAAAGTGCGATTAAGCGTTTCAAAAAAGAAGTGGAAAAAGATGGGATTCTAACAGCGGAAAAGAAACACCGTTTTTACGAAAAACCATCGGAAACACGAAAACGTAAAAAAGCGGTTGTTCAACGAAAAATAGAAAAAAAAGTGCGTAAAATGAAACAAATGGAACGTTACGCATAATTTCTTAAAAATAATAATCATTAAAAAGCCTCCTTTACGGAGGCTTTTTGTAGAGGACCAAATGAACATACCTTTTATCAAGATGACAGGCTTAGGGAATGACTATATTTTTTTTAATTCCTTACAAAAAGATCTGTTACCGAACATCATCAATTTAGTTCCTCAACTTTCTGATCGTCATTTTGGGATTGGAGGGGATGGGGTGATCGTAATCGAGCCTTCTCAAAATGCGGACTGTCGAATGAGAATATTTAACAGTGACGGACGAGAAGCTCCGATGTGTGGTAACGGAATTCGAGAATTGGTAAAGCTGGTTTGGGATAAGGGATGGATCAAAAAAAATCCTCTCTCTGTCGAAACAAAAAGCGGAGTGATGGATATTACCTTAAGAATTGACGCCTCAGGCTTGATGGAGTCCGCTTCTGTTCGGATGGGATATCTCAATTTTGATCCTAAAGAGATTCCTTTTTGTTCCCCTGATGGGCGTTGTGTTCGAGATATTTTTGTGTTTGACTATCCATTTCAAGGTCGGCAATTTTTATTTTATACAGGGAGTGTCGGTACTAAACACGCCGTTTGTTTTTTAGAAGAAGAAGTTGATTCGTTTGATTTTTGTGGGTTGGGGCAAATGATCGAACAAGATAACGATTTATTTCCTGACGGAATAAATGTCGAGTTTGTGAATGTTCTTTCTCCGACTAAAGCGGTGATGAGGGTTTGGGAGCGAGGGGCGGGACATACCTTAGCCTGTGGCACAGGAGCTGTATTTGTAACAGGATTGGGGATACATCTAGGATTTTTTTCGGATCAGGTAGAAATTTGCTTGGAGCGAGGCTCGCTTTTTATCTCTCAAGAGCATGATGGAATGATGATCATGGACGGTTCTGCTGATTTAGTTTTTGAAGGAGAAATTAATATAGAGTGATCTCTAAGTAAGAGAAAAAATCAATCAAGAAGTCAAAGAATATTAATATATACTGAATTTCCCCTATAATCATAGGAGGAATTTAGTATATATTAGACTATAATATCTTTAACTCTTAGCATCTCTCGGTGATTTTATTTTTTGTTATAAGTTTGAGCGTTTTTGATGGCGTTGTCAATAGTAGTAGTAATGAGATAGGTATCTGCTTGTTTGGATAAAGGTATAGTAGAGAGTAGAGAGTCAGATTCTTTGACAAGAAAATAAGTAGAAGCTTCTCTGGTGTCCTCCCATGTACCTGATCCCCCAATTTTTGGAGAATACCACGCTTTTCCTTTTATAGGAGTAAACTCATAAATTTTTGTATAACCTTGCTTGGCGAAAACATCGGTTATATTGTCCATCAAGGGAGATGATATTG
>JBOFNI010000139.1:0-2310 GCA_051658845.1 Brevinema sp.
TATTCTTAGATATATTATTAAGAGAGGATCTATCACGATAGATGGGATTAGTTTAACTGTTATTGATATTGATAATACAGGATTTAAAGTAAGTATTATCCCCCATACAATGCAGCAAACTAATCTATCGAAAAAAAAAATAGGAAGTATAGTAAACCTAGAAACAGATATTATTATGAAATATATAGAAAAACTACTACTGAGTAGTAATTATCAGACGACTAAATTAACGCTTACCGAAGAGTTTTTAAGAGATAATGGATTTTAAGGAGAACAAATGTTTAATACAATAGAAGAAGCGATCCAAGATATTAAAGAAGGCAAGCTTATTGTAGTTATAGATGATCCCGATCGTGAAAATGAAGGGGATTTATTAATGGCTGGAGAAAAAGTTAGTACAGAAACTATTAATTTTATGGTAACCTATGGAAGAGGATTGGTTTGTATGCCGACAACTCAAGAATATCTTACCCATTTAGGAATCGAAGCAATGGTTATACATAATACTGATAATCATGAAACAGCATTTACCGTGTCTATTGACCATATTAACACAACAACAGGAATTTCTGCAATAGAACGTGCATTAACCATTCAAAAATTTTGCGATCCTTTATGTATTGCTCAAGATTTTCGTCGTCCAGGGCATATATTTCCTTTAAAAGCTAGAGAAGGAGGAGTATTAAAGCGAGTCGGTCATACGGAAGCTGCCGTTGATTTAGCTGTTCTAGCTGGATTGAAACCGGTTGGTGTTATTTGTGAAATTATGAACGATAAAGGAGGTATGGCAAGAACGCCCGAACTCTTAGAATTTGCAAAAAAACATCAGTTGAAGATTATTACTATTGCAGATTTGGTGGCTTATCGAAGAAAACAAGAAACATTAATTGAAAAAGTAGTAAGTACACAGCTACCAACCAAATACGGTGAATTTACTATTCATGGTTATATCAACAAACTAAACGGAGAACATCATATTGCCTTAGTAAAAGGCGATATTTCTACGGAAGAACCGGTTTTGACTCGTATTCATTCCGAATGTTTGACAGGAGACGCTTTGGGCTCTCATCGCTGTGATTGTGGAGACCAGTATGAGCAAGCGATGAAAAATATCGCAGAAAAAGGACGTGGCGTTTTACTTTATATGAGACAGGAGGGACGTGGTATTGGATTAATTAACAAATTAAAAGCATATACATTACAAGATCAAGGCTTTGATACCGTAGAAGCTAATCTTCATCTTGGTTTTCCAGCAGACCTTAGAGACTATGGTGTCGGTGCTCAAATTCTTAAAGATTTAGGAATTAAAAAAATTGATCTGATGACAAATAACCCTAAAAAAATTAGTGGATTGGCAGGTTATGATATCCAAATTAACAAACGAATCCCTATTCAAGTTCCTCATAACCAACATAATAAATTTTATCTCCAAACAAAAAAAGATAAACTAAAGCACCAATTAAAATTTTAATTAAAGGAGTTGAATGTGAAAATATTCGAAGGGCATTTAGTTGCCAATAAAGAAACAAAAATAGCTATTGTTGCAGCACGATTTAATGAATTTATCGTATCTAAACTATTAAGTGGTGCTATGGATGGGTTAAAAAGACATGGGATAGAAGAAAACGCTATAGAAATTGCGTGGGTTCCTGGGGCTTTTGAAATTCCTTTTATTGCAAAAAAAATGGCTGCCTTACAAAAATATGATGCTGTTATTTGTTTAGGAGCAGTTATTAAAGGAGCCACGACTCACTATGATTATGTATGTGCTGAAGTATCTAAAGGGATTGCTCACGTTGGTTTTGAATCAGGAATTCCCATTATTTTTGGAGTATTAACAACTGATAATATTGAGCAAGCTATCGAAAGAGCCGGTACAAAATCTGGAAATAAAGGCTATGAAAGTGCAGTAACAGCAATTGAAATGATCAATCTTAATAAACAGCTTTCTTAAATAGAAGATAATCATATCTATTATATTGAAAATATCTAAGAAAGTACCCCTCTTAATTAAGAGGGGTACTTTATGATTAATCTATATATCAGAATATTATGTAGTATAAGACCCAAGCCATACAAATTCTATTACCTAAAATAATTGCAATACTATCTCTCTTAACATACTAAAAATTAAGCTTTACAATATTTTACTAAAATTTTATTGTAGAAAATGAAAATTTATAGTATAATATTGTAAATAATATCTATATGGAGGTATAATGAAAATAGTATTATTCTTGCTTGTGTTATTAACTAATATGACTTTTACACAAGAATCAAAAAAAGAAGTGGTAGAATTAGGGATTACCG
>JBOFNI010000140.1:0-50134 GCA_051658845.1 Brevinema sp.
GAAGACGTTTATCACTAAAATTTATTTCTAACACGAGAAGCGATCTGTTTTTTAAAGGTGATCCTAGCTTACCTATCTATCCGTCTGGTACTGCACAAACAGCTGTAAAAACGCCAGTGTCATCATCTGGGACTTTAGGGGGAGGATTTGCAAACAATTGGACTTGGGCTTTTGGAATAGGAGACGGATCTGTGGATAATACAGGACTGTTCCTTGGAGTTGACGCTAATCCAGGTAATGCAGAACGAAACCTGAATAATGGAAAAGACCCAAAAGCTGTTCCTTTACGCTACTTAAAAAATACTCCTCAAGTCTTAACGACATTATTCAACAAAATTGGTACTGGGTGGTATATCCCTACCGATAAGGATAGGGTTCCACTACCGGAATTAGGTTTCGAAAATTTTGCTGTCCAATTGTCTCGTATCAAGGAAGCTAGTGGGGAAAATCCTCCGGTATACGATATTAAGGTAGCGGATCGTAGAGATGCAACCACTCCTAACACAACAAAAGACACTTTAACCAAAGTGATCCGTGATGATGGGATTCATGATGGAGTCATCCTAACCCATGGTGCACCATCAACGGATGCGGGATTAACAAACAAATATATTGCTTTCCGTTTTGGTACTGGAGCAGACGAAACCAAAATCAAAGTTGCTGTTGCCGATAACGAAGCGAAAGCAGTCCAAGATTTAAATATGCTGACTTATTGGAACTATGTCGAGAAAAAAGTCTTGGATGCGAAAGCAACGGTTATTACTAATCTCGCAAAAACCGGCGATAATAGACATGTATGGGTACAATTTGATTCGGAGATTGAGAATCCTCTCTATACCGAAGGCGATACGATTGACTGGATCTTCAACGAAGAACGGCTGAATTTGACTGTCTATACAGTTGTAGCAGGCTTAACAAATACCGATACGTATCGATTGAATACTATCGAAGAAATTACTGTAAATCAAGGATTATACCAAACGGTCGGTGCCGGTGAATTGGGACAAAAATTTATTTCCTTTGATTTAACCGGTACAAAAACCTTAGTCGGTATCGGTGATACGATTGCTGAAGCAAAATCTCTCATGCTGGATACATCCAAATTGGCACTTCATCGTAAGGATACGATCCTTAATGTCGGTCCTATTATGTCCCATTTATTAAATAACTTGACCTTGGGTGATAAATATATGATGCAGTATGAGCATCGTGGTGGAAATCTCATAGGGGTCAACTTACAAGATGCTTTTGAATATGACTTCTTTATGGATCGATCTGATGTTCGAGGGCGAATTACTTCCAGAACCAAAGGGGTTGCCCGTACCGATGAATACTTAGTATCGACATTACCAAATCCTGATGGTGTTTCCGATGCACAATACGGTTTCTATCGATTATCAGGATCGGGACCAGATCACGGTCAGATCTTAGGAATTAAGATAACAGATTTAGATGTTAATGCAAAAAGTAGTTTTGTTATTTCTGGACATAAATATCGAGATTTTAAAGCATTGGATACAGATACGATCATCATGAATAATACAGATTCTGTAAAAACCGCTTTGGATGATATGAGTAAATTTATATCTTTAGGGCATGAGGATAATACGTATCCGAATGTTGGAGTATATGATCCGACAGACTCTAATATTGATTATCAACTCTTACAACACCTTAGTGCTATGGGAGAATTTGTATCCTTAGATGAAGGCGTTTACGATCCTAATAATCATGTAAGATACCAATTTAATCGTACAGCAAATAATCTTACCATACTTACCAAAAACGGTATTAATGAAACAAGAGAAGAATATAATATTATGCTCAATTTGGATAAGCATGATATGCTTAATACGGAAAAAAGAGCTTCATTCTATTTCTTAAAAGAAGGTGAGAAATATGGTCGACATCTGCATATATTATTAATTACAGACGATACTGCTGTGAATACGGCAACAGACTACCGTATTATTATCGCAAATGAAGGTAACAAAGCCAATGCTATTACTGCAGTCAATACGCAAGAAGCAAAAAAAGGTACGTCGCCGTATTCTTATTGGACTCATGAAAAATTATCCGGAGTCAATATCGTCCATACAGGAATGGAAAATCTTCGCACCTTGGCTCAATCAAAGAATATTTGGGTAACCGCAAACGGAAAACTAACAGGAACTCTAAGGCAAGAGACATATTCCGGTTTAGCGTTCTTAGCGGATCCACGACTATTTAAGAATAACGGTGTTGGAGCTTCCCGTATCAAAACGGATCATTTAGGACTGGCAAATCAAGGTGGATACTTCGATCCACAGGATACCTATCTTGGGTTTTTTGGCAGTTCTTATAATCGCCTAAACATATGCCAATCTTTGACAAATGGATCGGGTACGATTGGTTATGTGGATGATTCTTTTAGAGTGAAAGTATTAAAAAGTACTGGTACACGTTTTGTGATCCAGATGATCCAAACAAGTACTGATAGTCGTGAATTAACTGAATTATTTGGAAATCGTGTATTGGCAATTGAATTAGGATCTCGAGGAGCTTTATCCGATAATATCCAAATTGGCTATGCCAAACCTGCAGGAGCGACTAAAGCTCAAATGACAACGGCTATTAACGCTGCGGAAGCTGATTTGAACACTCGTTTGAACGACCTCAGAAAATATACACCGAATCTCATTTCCCACGCACAGGCTCGGGAGCAACATCGTGTGTTTTCGGAAATTATGTATGATCCGTTGCGGGTATTTATCAACGATACCGGTATAGAAAGTCAATCACCAGACGGTTTCTTGAATGGCGATTTCCAGCTGGGTGGTCGAATCGTATCCTCATCTATCACACGCTTAGGAGTGACTGCTAATGGTGCTTACGGAGTTGTTGGAACACAATATCATATGACTTTAGGGCGAAAGCATAAGACCTGTCTGAATATAGCGGGAGGTGAAATACACCCTCAAAATATAGATAGTGTTTCCTTGATGATTCAACCGGTAATGACAGGGGGTGCTGATACTTTGATCTTTAGACTTCATCGTCCGGATATAGTGGGTCATCTCTTAGTAACAGATACTTACTGGTCTAATTTGATCTTCAACAAATATCATGCTGTACAAGGTGGTTCTGGAGCCTTTATTGGGGAATTGAAGTGGGCTACTGGGGATACTCCGGAACAGGCTCAGGTTAATTTGGTATTGCAACGATTGTATAACAACTCCTATACATGGGTTAGTACAACGGTACGAAGAAATCTTTTAAAAGATAATGCAGGAGGGACTCCTAATAATAGAGTGATAAAGCAACTACCAAGAGATAAACCATATCAGAGAATGGCTAAAATGTCGCATATAACACCCGCTGCGATAAGATTGAGAAATTATCGATTCCGTAGTTCTAAAAATAGTAAGGAACAAGATGTATATTCAGTAAGAGTATCTGATTATTATCATGATGCCAGAGATAACAATACCTTTACCTATGAAGTCCGACCTAAAGATCTACCGTCGGGTTCTGGTGTATTCAAAAAACAAGTGTTGTCCTTAAATAACGAATTTGCTCCTCTACACGGATATTTACTTGCTTACAATACAGCGAGGGCAGGGCTTGAGAGAATTATCTTAGTGCCGCCGAATGAAGTAACATCGGACGTAGTAACAGATGTTGTTAACGCATTCTTACATGCATATGCGGGAACTGAAAGTAGTCCTTTTTATAGTGGTGGTAGTAAGTTTGAGCATAATATGAGATGGATTGATACTGCTAATGATAATGTACAGGAGTGGTAATCTTTTAATGTTATAAAAATCCCCCCTATTAAGGGGGGATTTTGTTATGGAGTAATGTTCCCTATGAGGGTAAAATCGCCAAAAATAGACTTATTTTTATATTTATCGATAGTAGTGGTAATTAATAGGGTGGTTCAAATCAACCCGAGTTTAAAGAGGAGTGAAAGCTCCTTTTTTCGTGTTTTATTCTGCCTATGACTAGCTTTCTACCAAATTAATAAAGAATGAAAAACTGTATAGACAAAATAAATAATCTATGCTATAATGTCTTAAAAGACATATTAATATCAATGATTTAAAAAGATTTCGTTCTTAAAATTATTAATAAAAATAATTTGGACAAAGGAGTAAGTATGAGAGACATTGTGATTATTGGTGCTGGCGTTAGTGGATCAGCTCTCGCGCGAGAACTGTCAAAATATCAGTTAAACATTCTCGTCCTAGAAAAAGAAAATGATGTTTCTTTTGGTTCGACTAAGGCAAATAGTGGTATTGCTCACGCAGGATACGACCCAGAACCAAATACACTCATGGCAAAGTATAATGTACTTGGCAATCGGATGATGGAACAATTATGTAAAGATTTGTTTGTTCCCTATAAAAAAACAGGCGCTTTAGTAGTTGCTTTTTCTGAAGAAGAACTGCCTACCTTACAAGTCTTATACGATAGAGGAATTGCCAACGGTATTCCCAAAGAATGTATGGCGATTCTCTCCCAAGAAGAGCTTCGAATACGAGAGCCTAATATTTCTGAGCAAGCTCTTGCCGCTTTTTGGTGTTCTGAAACGGCAGTGATTAGTTCTTTTGAGCTGTGCGTTGGATTAATGGAAAGTGCCGTCATTAACGGCGTAGAAGTCGCAACAAAAACCAAAGTTACTGCAATCGAAAAAATACAAGACGGCTTTCTAATTAAAACAAATAATCCACAATATAACAATATCAAAACCCGTTTTTTAGTCAATGCTGCCGGTGGTTTTGCCGATCAGGTTTATGGGATGCTTGCCCCTACGCCTTATACGATCAGCAATCGACGAGGAGAATATTATCTTTTAGATAAAAAACACGGTTCTTTGACGAATAGTGTGATCTTTCAATGCCCTTCCGACAAAGGTAAGGGAGTCTTGGTAGGGCCGACAGCTCATGGTAATCTAATCATTGGTCCGAATGCTTATTTTAATAGCGACGCTGATGATGTTGATACGACCCCTGCAGGTTTAGCAGAAGTCCGTAGCTTGGCGGAAAAATCAGTTCCAAAAATTCCATACGGTTCTAACTTGAGGAATTTTTCGGGGAATCGTGCAGAAGCTTCTACAGGAGATTTTATTATTGGTGCTGTACCGGAAATTCCGGGATTTTATCAGATGGCCGGAATGAAATCTCCTGGTCTGACCTCTGCTCCAGCTATTGCACTTGATATGGTTCATTTCCTCGAACAAGGGGGGCTTGTTTTAAAACAAAAAGCCAACTTTGACCCTTATCGAATGGTTGTTCATTTAGATTATTTATCCTTGGAAGAGCGGGCTTTATTGATTGCTACAAATCCGCTTTACGGACGAATCGTTTGTCGTTGTGAAAATGTTTCCGAAGGGGAAATCTTAGACGCAATTAGACGTCCTAACGGTGGATCTACGATCGAAGGTGTTAAAAAACGGACTCGTGTTTGTGCTGGTACTTGCCAAGGGGGATTTTGTATACCGCGTATTGTCGATATTATAGCTCGTGAAAAAAACATTGATCCTTCCAAAATTTATCAAGATAAAGAAGATTCCTATATTGTGGTCTCACGAGGAGTGAACAATGATTAGATATGAAAAGCGTACCCTTGTAATTGTAGGGGGAGGTGCTGCAGGAATGGCAGCTGCTATTAAAGCTTATCATTTGGGGATTAAAGATATTTTATTACTGGAACGGGATAGAGAATTAGGTGGTATCCTTTATCAATGTATTCACGATGGGTTTGGATTGCACCGTTTCAAAGAAGAATTAACAGGACCGGAATATGTCGAAAAATGGTTACATCTTCTTTCTGAATGTTCGGTAACGACAAGAGTGGATGCTTCTGTACTGAGTATTACGCCTGATAAAGAGCTTACTGTACAAAGTCCAGAAGGTATTTTCAAAATACAAGCGGAAGCTATTATTTTTTCGGTTGGTTGTATGGAAAGACCTCGTGGGGCGATTTCGTTACCAGGTCCTCGTGTATCGGGGATTATGACAGCCGGTTCGGCACAACGATTCCTCAATATGGACGGTCGTCTTCCTGGAAAGAAAGTTGTGATTTTAGGATCAGGAGATATTGGATTAATCATGGCTCGTCGGATGACATTAGAAGGTGCAAAAGTGCTGGGTGTTTATGAGTTATTGCCGTTTTCTTCTGGCTTGGAACGAAATATTGTTCAATGTTTACGAGATTATGATATTCCTTTGTTCTTTTCAAAAACGGTTTACCAAGTTCATGGGAAAGCTCGTTTGGAAGGGGTAACAATTATTGATGTTGATCAAAATCGTCAGCCTGTTTTGGGGACAGAGCAATATATCGAGTGTGACACTTTGCTCTTGTCAGTAGGTTTAGTCCCTGCGGTGGGAATTTTAGAAAAAGCCGGTGTGGCGATTAATCCTTCTTCTCGAGGACCTATCGTTAATCAAATGATGGAGACTTCAATTCCCGGAATTTTTGCATGTGGTAATTCTCTACACGTTCATGATCTTGTCGATAATGTATCGGAAGAAGGAGAAAAAGCGGCACTAGGAGCATCTTTATTCCTCAATGGGGGACAGCAGATTGTATCAGAACGACAGATTATTGCAGGAAACGGATTGATTTATACGGTACCTCGATCGATCAAAGAAGATACTGATGAAAACTTCTATCAAATTCTCTTTAGAGTTTCCAGACCCATAGAAGGTAAAATAACGATTTCCTGTCAGAATAATATTCTTCATCAGTATCCTTCCAAACATCTCAGTCCGGGAGAAATGGAAAAAGTAGTTATCCCAAAGATGAAACTCCCTCAGCATTTAGAAGAAATTACCGTTCATATAGAGGAGTAATTTATGAAAAAAGATTTAGTTTGTATCCTCTGTCCAAGAGGATGTCATATTACTGTGGATACAGAAACATTAGAAGTTACCGGCAACGCTTGTCCACGAGGTGCGCAGTTTGGTCCTCAAGAAATAAGCTCTCCTCAGCGATTACTTACATCAACTGCTCCTATTAAAGGAGCATTACATAAAAAAATACCAGTACGTACCTCTGCAGCGATTCCTTTTGATAGGATCTTTGCTTGTGTTCAAGAAATCCAAAATTTACAAGTAACCGCTCCTGTAAAAGTTGGTCAGGTATTAATCCCAAATATTCTTGATACAGGAGTTGATGTTGTAGCTGCTCGTAGTTTATAATTAGTTATCTATGTAAGTATATTAATAATATATTTATAATATTCAAAATAAGGAAGTTTTTATGCGTCAAAATATTTTTCAAAAGTATTTGTCTGTAAATATATTAATTAAAATTTCTATTGCCATCGTGCTAGGGATTGTTTCTGGAATAGCTTTTGTTTCTTTAGGAGGGGACACAATAAGATTTATTGCTATTGTGAAGCCTTTTGGAGACATTCTTATTCGTCTTCTTAAAATGATAGTTGTTCCTGTTGTTAGTCTGTCACTTATTGTTGGTGCAACCAAATTAAGTACCTCCAAGTTAGGAAGTGTTGGGGTCAAAATTTTAGCTATTTATTTTATTACTAATGCGGCAGCAGTAGCTTTAGGCTTGCTTTTTGCTAATATCTTCAAACCAGGAATGAACTTATCATTAAGCTCAGAAGTAACACAAGCTGTCAATATTGCCTCTTCCTCACGAAATCCAGTAGATATTTTTGTTAATATTATTCCTGATAATATTCTCCAATCATTAGTCAGTGGTGATATGTTATCGATTATCTTTTTTGCTTTTATTCTTGGGATTGCTCTTTCTAAATTAAAAGAGGTGGGGGTTAAGGTTGCTGATACGGTATTAGAAGTTCTTGAAGGAATGTTGGAAGCTATTTATCTTATCGTTTCAGGCATTATGCAATATGCACCATTTGGGGTATTTGCGTTAATTTTTACGGTATTTGCTACCCATGGCTCTTCTGTATTGGGACCATTATTTTATGTTATTGTTGTTTGTTATCTTGCGTATCTTGCCCAATTACTTATTGTCTTTGGAGCTCTTCTAAAAAGTGCGAATTTGAGTATTCCTGTTTTTTTTCGTAAAGCATCACAAGCTTTAATTACCGCTTTTGTTACTAGAACCTCTAGTGGAACACTTCCTGTCTCGATGCAAAATATGGAAGACTTAGGGGTCAATAAATCAATCTCTGCATTTGCACTCCCTTTAGGAGCTACGATTAATATGAATGGTACTGCTATTTATCTTGGGATTTCGGCAATGTTTGTTGGATTTGCAATAGGTGCTCCATTAACCTTTCAACAACAAATTACTACTATTATTATCGCAAGTTTAGCAGCAGTTGGTACGGCTGGTCTGCCGGGTGCAGGAGCAATTATGCTTTTATTGGTATTTGAAACCATTGGTCTTGATATGAACGAAGGTTCATCGGTGGCTCTTGCTTATGCAATGATTTTAGGGATCGATACAATCTTAGATATGGGGCGAACAGCTCTTAACGTTGGTGGAGATATGGTTTCTACTGCTGTTATTGCTAAATCAGAAAATGAGCTTGATGAAAGCTCTTGGAAATAAAGGATATTTTTATGAAACTATCTCAAAGAATTAACAACCTTAAAACTTCTCCTGTACGTAAATTACTCCCTTTTGCCGAAATTGCAAAAGAAAAAGGAAACAAAATTATTCATTTGAATATTGGGCAACCAGATATTGATACACCTTCTATCTTTTTTGAAGCAATTAATGAGTGGTCCAAAAAAGAAAAGGTTCTTTCTTATGCTCATTCAGCGGGTTTGCCTTCATTAAGGGAAGAAATAGTTCAATATTTTGCGAAACAAAATATTGAATATAGTGTAGACGATATTATGATTGTTGATGGAGGGAGTGAGGCCTTTCAATTTATTTTAACAGCACTTTTTGATGAAGGGGATGAAATTCTTGTTCCGGAGCCTTATTATGCTAATTATCAAAGTTTTTATTCTACATTAGCAATTAAGGTACGAGCTATTCCCACAAAACCTGAAGAGGGATTTCATTTACCTTCTTTAGAAGAAATGGAAAAATACGTTACTCCAAAAGTAAAAGCGATTATGTTTTCCAGTCCAGGAAACCCTACAGGGACAGTATTTAATAAAGAGGAAATAGCGCGGATTATTGCACTTGCAGAAAAATATGATATTACTATTATCTCTGATGAAGTTTATCGTGAGTTTTCTTATGACCAGCCTGCTATTAGTTTTGGATCTTATCCTGAAGTTGCTCAACGAACCGTTATTATTGATTCCATTTCCAAACGATTCTCTGCATGTGGAGCACGTATCGGATGTGTAATCACTAAAAATAAGGATTTGATTAATGCTATATATCGTCAATGTCAAGCACGTTTAGCAGCTCCCACACTTGAGATGGTAGGAGCTCAAGCGCTTTACACTTTAAATCCAGATTTCTTTGTTCCTATTCGTCAAGAATATATGGAGCGTAGGGATGTCTTGTTTGAGGAGCTGGCGAAGGTTGAAGGCGTATATGCTCGTAAACCGGAAGGAGCGTTTTATTGTTTGGTGGGCTTGCCTGTCAAAAATGCAGAACATTTTGCTTCATGGCTTCTTAGTGAATTTGCTGTTGATCGTGAAACTATTATGGTAGCTCCTGCCGAAGGTTTTTATGCGACTCCTAAAGTGGGTCAAAATGAAATTCGTATTTGTTATGCACTTGAAAAACCTGTTTTACGCCGTGCTGTCCACATCTTAAAGGAAGGATTAAAAGCTTATCCGAATGATTAATAAAAAACCACCCTATAGTAGGGTGGTTTTTTATTATAGTAGATTTCAAAATATGAATTAATGAAAAATCTAAGACACTGCCTATATATCCAAAAGAGTAGGTTCTAGAGAGGGAAAAGTATTATCATTGAGGATAATTAAAACGCCCTTAAAAGGGCGTTTTAATTATTTTAAATAACCAAGCCATTTTTTTTGTAAATCAATCATTCTATTGGTCATCTCCGGTAGACAATGTGCTTTATCAACTACAGGATTTGCCAAAAGAGATTGGATTACCAAGTCTTTATTCTTAGAGATAATAGCATCGGCAAGAATATCATAAGCACTGGCATAATTACGTAAGAGTCCAAGCATTCCTCTAGGGATTGGAGGGGGAGTAATTCCTTCTATTCCTTTTGCTGATATTGTTGCAGGAACTTCAACAGCAACCGAATCAGGAATTCCAGGAATCAATCCATTATTCATGATATTAACAGCTGGTTCTACATAAACTTGATCACTAACAATTGCTTCGATAAGATAGACTGCACGTTCATGTCGTTGGAGAGCTATTTCCGTCTCTTCTGGAGGGGTACTCAAATAAATTTTGTAGAGATCAAAGAAATCTAAAATCCCTCGGTGATCGACGGTATCCCAAGCCCAGCTGAGGTATTCTCCGAAGTGGCTATCTGTAGTAATAGGAAGAAGTTTATAGGTTTCCATAATAAATTTGAATAAACCTCTTTCTACCCATTCAAATTGACTTTCTTTACGAGGAGCAATTATCTCAGTAAATCCTTCTTTGTGATCTGTTTGTTTCTTATCTAAAGCTTCTAATAATCCATCAGAAGTGCCATACAGTTTTTTAAAATAAGAGGGTGCCTTAGTTAATACTTGAGGATAGAGGTCTTTTCCTGTTTTTTTCTCTTTTATCTCTAATAAACAAGAAAAATGGTTCAAACCGGCTGCTATGGTGTCCATTTCTTCATATTTTAAATCAAGAATTTTTGGTAGATGTTTTTCTAAGGATGCTATTTCATGACACATACCGATAAATTTCGCTTTTGGAAAAGCACGTTGTACAGTCGTACAGATAGCAGTCATCGGATTGGTAAAACAAAAGATTGTAGCATCTGGACAGATTTCTTGAGAATCGGCAACCATCTCTAAAATAGGAGGAGTAACTCTTAAAGCATGAAATGTTCCACCAGGTCCTCCATTTTCTCCATACACTTGACGTATTCCGTATTGGAGAGGAATTTTCCAGTCTTCTTCCCAAAGTTGAAAACGATCTCCAACTTCTATAGAAATAATAATAAAATTAGCGTTTTGGAACGCTTCTTTTCTATTTAATGTAGAACTAACAGTATAGTTTAATTTGTGTTGTTTAATAAATTCTGTACATTTTACATGGACTCGTTTCAGAGAGTCTGGATTAATATCAAGAAGGGAAATCTCTGCTCCTTCTAAAATGTTACTGGTAAAAATATCACCAACCATTCCCAGTCCAAATTGGGCACTGCCAGCACCCACTAATACAATTTTCATAAAAATCTCCTTTATATTCTCAGTATCTATTTTTAATAGTTACTGTGTAGGTTTATAAACTATTCAATAGTCAGGGCGTAAGTTTTAATCTCATACCCTTTAAGTGATACGGAAATCCCTTTGGAATGACCACTATCAATTGATTGCTCCATAAGATCTGTTTCTTCCCAAGAAGAAATTTCAAATCCTGGAGATAAAATGAATTTTGCTCTTTTCCCTTCATATTCGTGGATACGGATAATCACTTTATTGCTATCTTCAGCAAGTTTAAAAGCGTCTAATTCTACTGCAGTTCCTGATGGTACGGATAATAAAGTATGAAAAGGTAAGGTAGCTTGTCCTTCAAAAATGTAACAGGGGGTATTTAGTTCTGCAGCATGTAAAACTGTTTTTCCTTGAATCCAGTCTCCTTGATGGGGCATCACACTATAGGTGAAAAAATGTTCCTGTAAATCAGCAGTAGTATCTGGGAGATTAGAACCTTTTAATAGGGTAATTCTCAAAGTATTTTCTGTAGCAGAGTAGCCGTATTTACTTTCGTTCATAATACTAAATCCATAGTCCCTTTCGCTAAGGTCAGCCCATCGGTGAGCACAAACCTCAAATCGTGCAACATCCCAAGATGTATTTTGATGTACAGGACGCGCAACGTTACCGTATTGAATGTCATAATAAGCGTTTGCATTGGTGGGAATAATATCTGCTGTCCATGCTGATCTGAGGATCTGTTCTCTTTCTTTCCAATCTACATAAGTTTTAAAGTCTATTTTGGGACTACCATTATAAACATTCATATCTTGGATTATAACACTATTATTAAAAGACCAATGGAAGCGGATAACAATACTATTAGAACCATCAGAAATCGTTTCTGTTTTGATTAGATTGGTAATGACACTTGTTTTTTCTGCAGCATAAGGCTCAAACTCCCAAGCATCATAATTGCGAGGTTTGTCTTCTAATAATTCTAAAACGTTACCAGCTTGTCCTTCTATAAATAATTCTCTTTCTTGTTTTTTATCGTAGAGTCGGATAATTTGACCGAATGTATTCCATTCAATAATATATAGAGGACTTTCTAAATAACGATCTTTGTATTGAAAAGGAGAGCTATATTTAGGAGTTTTTGTTTTTTCTGCGTGGATTGTAGTCCATCCGCAAGAAGGGATCAATAAATCAGCAATCCATAATTCATTCTCAACTTTTTGTATTTTTAAAGGACTACCTTTATAGTCTGTCCAAAGATATTGTTCTGCTTCAGGAAAATAAGGAATTTTTTGAATATCTTTTCGTTCATGAAGTAGGGGATTAAAGACAGTCCATGTTAGAGGCTTGGATTCTATAAGTTCTTTCGCAGTATTTTGCCGGATTTCGCTTAATTGTTGTTCGATTTGTTGGTGATCATTTCGTGCATCAATATAGACATTATGAATAGAAGAACCAGGTAAAATATCATGGAATTGGTTGACAAGATAGAGATGCCATAATTTTCTATATTCTTCTTTATCATAAGGTTTTTTAGTAACAAGGAATTTCCAAGCCAGCATAAGTTCTGTATGGCATAAAGCAAGCTCATTTTTTCGATTATATTTTTTAATATCTGCTTGTGAAGTATAAGTGCCTCGATGATATTCTAAGTACAATTCTCCTGTATATAAAGGAACAGAAGCAGATTCTACTTTTTTATGTAAATCAATACAAAATTCTGAAGTCAGGGCACTTTTGATATTAGGAATTCCAGGCATCTTTTCTAATTTTTGACGAAGATGAAGTTGTTCGTATGTGGTACCACCACCACCATCTCCCCAGCCGTAAGGATGAACAAAAACATCAACTACATCTTTATCTTGGAAGGCTTCCCAAGCTTCGGCAACGACTTCTGCGGTCATCTGTGCATTATACGTATAATACCAATTTTCTCGAGGTTTAGGTTCAGGAGTAACAATAAAGGTTGTTAAAATTTTAGTACCGTCTAATCCTTTCCACCAAAATAGATCATGAGGCATACGATTGTATTGATTCCAACTTATTTTACTGGTGATAAATGTATCAACACCTGATTTTTTCAAAATTTGAGGTAAGGCAACAGAATAACCAAAAACATCTGGAAGCCATAAAAAAGAACTGTCTATATTAAATTCGTCTTTAAAGAATTTTTTACCATAAAGAATCTGACGGGTTAACGATTCTCCTCCTGAGAGATTACAATCAGCTTCTACCCACATTGCTCCGTTAGGATCCCAACGTTTTGCTTCCACCATATTTTTAATATCTTTGTATAGTTCAGGGTAATATTCTTTAATATAGGCGTAAAGTTGTGCTTGTGACTGTAGAAATTTAAAATCGGGGTCTTCTTTGAGATTTTGAATAGCTGTTGACCAAGATCGAGCTGTTTTCTCGATAACATGCTTAATTCTCCAAAGCCATGCAACATCAATATGGGTATGCCCTGTTGCGTAGTCGGTAGCGATATGATGTTTGGGAATTTGAGGGATTGTTTTTTCGATGAGTAAAGTTGCTTGTTCACAAGATTTACGAAATTCTTCAGATCCAGGATTTTGCCAATGGATCAGTTTATGAGCCTGATCTAATAAAGCATAAAGAGGAGGATGATTAGGATGAGTCTCTACTAATTGGTGAAGAGTTTGGAGGATAGCGGTTGACCAAAAATAGAATGATTCTACTCGAGGATCAATCAGACAAATTTGAGCCTTACGAATTTCTGTAGAAAAGGGGCGATCTTTACTGGTACGATCTGTACCGGACCATACTCGGAGATCAAGTTCTACGCTTGTTCCAATGATTTCTTCTGGAAGAAGTACCACAGGGTGATTGTCATCAATCCCTTGGAAAGGTTTTTGGTTTAGAAAACACATTAATTCTATTCCCATCCATTTGGGTTCGGCAATAGGCCCTGAATAATCATGGACTCGCATACTACCTTTATGACAATAGGAAATTCCTTCAATAACAAGAGCAGATTTTTTTGATTTCCAATGACTAGGAATAGAAATTGTTGTGTGAAGCCAAAGATAGCTGTCATGAGCTGTCCAAACACTTTCACCTACCGTATAGGTATCCCATGTATTATCTTTTTTCAAAGGACGTTTGCCATTGCTTTCATCAGGATCAATATGACTAACAAAACTTTCGATTATTTGTTCTTCATAAAATCGATAGCGATAGGCTTCCATAGATCGTTGTTTAAAGTGTTCTAATTTAAAACTTTTCGTAGTATCCATCTTTATACTCCTTGGATAAAAAGAATAACATTAATTTTTTGTTCCACCACTAAGACTAAAACCTTGAGACATAACTTTCTGTGCAATGATATAAAGGATGAGTGTTGGAAGCATATAAATAAATGAAAATGCTGCTAGAGGACCATATTGGATATCTCCATATTGTCCAAAAAATTGATATATACTAAGTGCAATAGGGAATTTATTTGGTGATTGCAATAAAATATAAGGAACAAAGAAATTACCCCATACGCCAGAAAAATTAAAAATAAAGACTGTTGTAATCCCTGGAAAAGTTAGTGGAATAAGAATTTTTCTAATACTCATCAGTCGACCAGCTCCATCTACCCAAGCAGCTTCCTCTAATTCGATATCTACATTATCAAGAAAATTTTTCATTAACCAAACAGAATAAGGAATACCCATTGCCCCTAAGTAAAATACGATAGGTGTTAAGCTGTTTTGGACATTAAGTGCAATAAACATTTGATAAATAGGAATGATTAATGCAATCCCTGGTAAGCCTGTTAAAAAAAGTAGGAAATAGAGGACTTTGAATTTGTAACTAATAGAATATCTGGAGAGGGGGTATGCAGCTAATAACGATAAAAGTGTGGTGAGAAAAGCACTTCCAAAAGCAAGATATAAGCCATTAAGGATAGAAATTTGATTGGCAGAGTTACTCAGGATAGTAATGTAGTTGTCAAAGGTAAATTCTGGGATTTTTAAAAAAGGCATACCTATTTTGTCAAAAGAAGTCAACACTAACCATATAAATGGAGTGATGAAAATTAGTCCTATAATAATTAAAAGTAAAGAAGCAATAATGTCGATAAATAATTTTTGTTTTTTACTGGTCATTGATTTACTCATTTATGTTATTTTTCGTTAGTAATTAAACGAAGATACAGCGTATTTAAAGCCATTCCTACAATAAGGATAATAATGGAAATAGCGGTACCGTAACCGAGTTGGTAGCGAATAAACGCTTGTTCATATAAGAATAGAGAGAATACTTGGGTTTTATCGCCTGGTCCTCCCCTAGTCAACATAAAGATCATTCCAAATACTCCCAATGTTGATAAGGTATTTAAAATCATATTCGTTAAAATATCTTTTTTTAACATTGGAATAACAATATGGGTTAAACGAGTAAAAGGGGTGGCTCCATCAAGTACGGCAGCTTCTTCAACACTATCAGGAATTTTATCGAGAGCAGCTTGAAACTGCAACATAGAAAACGCCGTCCCTCGCCAGATATTTGCAACAATTACCGAGGTCATAGGAATTGCAATAAGCCACGGAAGTGGTTTGACTCCAAAAGCTTGTACGATGGTATCCAACATTCCTCCGTTTGTATAAAATGCAATAAAACACATTCCAGCAACTACTTCAGGACAAACCCAACCTGCTAAGACACAAGATCCTGTGAACCGTCTTATTTGTATATTTCGCTGTTTCATTAGAAGTGCTAAAATAAATCCAAATAATTGTTGACCGATAAATGAGGAAAAAATAAGAAAGACGATAGTCCTCTGTAATGCCGTATAAAAACGTTGGTCGGATAATGCTCGTATAAAATTATCCATTCCAATAAATTTTATATCGTCTAAAGCAATACCAGTTAGTTGATAATTGGTAAATGCCAAAGAAAAGGCTAATATGACTGGTCCAATTACGAAGATTAATAGGAGTATAATCGCTGGTAAAAAAAACAAAAAAGATGAAAGATGGATATTTTTTTTAAGTTTCTGCATATTGATTTTCCTCTTAATTTTTTTGAAAAGTGTATTAATTATAATACTTTTATTATCAATAAACTTTTCTGATCACCTTGTCTTTACCGACGATTGCCTCAATATTGTTACCAAAAATTGCAATAGCTTCTTTAATATCCCTATCGAGCATCATATTTTCGACAAGGACTTGTATTTCGGTAGAAACAGCAGGATATTCGTTATTGGCAGGTCGATAAAATCCAAAGGATGCAAATTCGGTTGCTTCTTTATTAACTCCAAGTTTTTGATAATTTTCGTCCTGAGCTACATCTTTACGAGTGGATAAGAATCCGTTCATCGGATAAAGTTGTTTTAAGGAATTATAAGAAGTGATTATTTTGATCACTTCCCAAGCTTTTTCTTTACGACGGGAATTAGCGGAAATAGAAAGCCCAGCACCACCTATAAAAGTAATAAAAGGTCTCTCGGAATTGCCGTATTGAGTGGGAAAATGAGTAAATCCATAAACATCTCGCCAATTGGTTAGTCCATCTTTAATAAAAGCACCACTTATCCAAGAACCGTCAAAACGGATTCCGTTATTTCCTGCAAGGGCAATAGGAAGAGAATATGTTTCTTCGGTAGCTGTTAATAAATATTCATTACCTAATACCAAATCTTCCTGTCTAAGTGTTTTTAAAAATTGTAAAGTGTCATAGAGTCCTTTACTGTCTACCACCCATTTTCCGTTTTCATAGAGTTTATCTTCTGTTCCATATAGTAACATTAAAAATGTTTGCATGGTTGTTGCTTCACCACTAACCCGTGAGAGATGGGCTCTCACAGGTTGGATATTTTCTGGTGAATTGAGATTGTTGATTGTTTGAGCTGTTGTTAAGATATCACTCCAATTATTGGGTTTCCAATCATTCGGGAGACCAGCTTGTGCAAATAGTTTTTTGCTATAGAAAAGACCTCGAGTGTCCATATTTAAAGGAATCGTATAAACTTTCCCGTCAATAGTAGAGGCATCACGACCACTTTCATAAAAATTAGTCCAATCGTCCCATCCCTCAGTTGGTAAAGGGGTAAGTAATCCAGCAGCCACATCACTTTGGAGAATAAAACTATCTTCATAAATAATATCGTATGTGTAATCGCTTCTGAGAGCGATTGATAGTTTTGTAAAATATTCACCTTCAGGGGCAAAAATAGGGCTTAATTTTATGGTAATACCTGGTATTTGTTGTTCTACAATTTCCTTAATTAATTCCCAATCTGAAGGCTTCTCTGTATTCGGTAATTGAGTTATTCCACCACGGAACACAATAGTAATTTCATTTTCATCAAGAGGAGTATTTCCACAATAGAGTGGTAGCAATAATAACAATCCTAATAATAGTTTTTTCATGAAATTTTCCTCGATATTAAATTATTGTTTTATAAGATAAATTAATTTGTATTATTATTTGTATTGTAATTATACAAATTAATTTGATTTTTTGCAAGTGTTTTTTTTATATATTCTTAAAAATAGTATATCTCTAATTAGGACTAATAAACTTTTCTAGTTACCCTGTCTTTACCGACAATTGCTTCGATATTGTTACCAAAAACAGTAATAGCTTCTTTGATGTCCATATTAAGCATAATATTTTCTACAAGGACTTGTATTTCGGTAGAAACGGCAGGATATTCATTATTGGCAGGTCGATAAAACCCATAAGAGGCTAATTCGGTGGCTTCTTTATTGAGTCCAAGTCTTTGATAATTTTCATCTTGGGCAACATCTTTACGGGTAGATAAATGTCCACTAACGGGATAAATTTCTTTTAATGCATCGTGAGAAGTAATAAGTTTGATTACTTCCCAAGCTTTTTCTTTACGACGGGAATTAGCGGAAATAGAATATCCGAACCCCCCTTGGAAAGTAATGGTAGGTCTATTAGGATCTCCGTATTGGGTAGGGAAATAGGTAAATCCATAAATATCTCGCCAATTAGTCATCCCAACACTCATAAATGAACCACTTGTCCAAGAACCGTCAAAACGAATTGCATTGTCCCCTGTAAGAATCATAGGAAGCGAGTAAGGACCTTCGGTGGTTGTTAATAAATACTCATTTCCCAGTACCAAGTCTTCTTGACGAAGGGTTTGTAAAAACTCTAAGGTATCGTACAATCCTTTGCTATCTACAACCCATTTTCCGTTTTCATAGAGGGGATCTTCCGTACCATAGAGGATCATTAAAAATGTTTGCATAGTTGTGCCCTCACCATAAACCTTAGACAGGGAAGCTTTAATAACTAAGATTTCATCCGGTAAATTGAGATTTTTAATTTTTCGAGCGGCTGATAAGATATCATTCCAGTTGTTAGGTCGCCAATCCTTAGGGAGACCAGCTTGTGCAAACAGTTTTTTACTATAGAAAATACCTCGAGCATCTGTATTCCAAGGAATAGTGTATACTTTTCCATTAATTGTAGCAGCATTACGACTGCTTTCATAAAAATTAGTCCAATCGTCCCACCCTTCGACAGGTAAAGGATCAAGTAATCCTGCAGCAACATCACTTTGAAGAATAAAACTGTCTTCAGAAATAATATCATAAGAATAGTCATTTCTCAAGGCAATAGCTAATTTGGTAAAATATTCTCCTTCAGGGGCAAAAATAGGATTTAGTTTAAGGGTGATTTCAGGCATTTCTCGTTCTACGATTTCTTTAATTAAATCCCAATCTGCACCAATTCCTTCGACTTTTCCACCAACTAATCCTGATACCCCACGAAATACGAGGGTAACTTCATTTTCGTTGATAGATTCATTCGCACAATAGACTGGTAATAGTAATAGTAAACTTAATAACAGTTTTTTCATATAATTCTCCTATAGGTTAAATAATTATTTATATTCAAATTATATAAATAATTTAAATTTTTTCAAGCGTTTTCCACTCCTTGTCAAAAATAATATATTTCTATATTTTATATATAATTATAGTTGATTTACGATAACTATCGGTATTTAGGCATCCATGCGTGGTGTGCTTCAAGTAACTCGTCACACATACGAACAATATCATCAATTGATAACTCCGAAGATGTATGAGGATCTAACATTGCTGCTTGATAAATATGTTCCTTTTTTAATGTTTTTGCGGCTTCTATTATTAGAAGCTGGACATTAATATTTGTCATATTCATTGCTGCAAGCTGTACTGGTAATTCTCCAACATAGCAAGGATTAATACCAGATCCATCGACCATACAAGGTACTTCTACACAGGCTTCTTTTGGAAGATTGGAGATTAAGCCCCCCGTATTTAATACATTTCCACCGATCTTATAAGGTCGGTTGTTTACAATAGATTCCATAATATAAGAACCATATTCATAAGTTCGGGTATGGCTTAGATGAGGATCTGATAGTAATCGTTGGCTCATCTCTTTCCACTCTTCAATTTGCTTAATACACCGAGTGATATATTCATCTATAGGGATATTATATTTTTCAACAAGATCTGGATATTTGGATTTGATAAAAAATGAATTGTATTCGGCATTATGTTCACTAGACTCGGTACAGTAGTACCCTAGATAATTAATATATTCATAACGAACCATATCAGGATGTTTTTTGGAAGGATCGGCTAGTGCTTGTTGATTTTTGTCATAGGCTCGTTTTTTTATTTCGGGATAGAGATCCTTACCGTCTTTATCTCTAATTTCCAGTAACCATCCCATATGATTAATCCCTGCAATATATTCGGTACGTCCTGCTAGTTTGTCTTCCATTCCTAATCCTGTAAGAAGATCATGAGAACAAGTTTGAACACTATGACATAATCCCACAGTATTAATACCGGTATATCTTAGCATATATCCTGTTAAGGTAGCCATAGGATTAGTGTAGTTTAGTAATAAGGCACTGGGACAGACTTCTTCCATATCTTTGGCGAAATCATCCATTACAGGAATAGTTCGTAACGATCGGAAAATACCTCCAATGCCTAAGGTGTCGGCAATTGTCTGGGGTAAACCATATTTTTTAGGGATCTCAAAATCAATAATTGTACAAGGATCGTAACCACCGACTTGAATAGCATTGACAACGAAATTAGCATTTTTAAGGGCATTTTTACGATTTTCAATACCACAGTATGAGGTGATAGTGGATTTCCCTTGATTGATATTCTGATTAATCACTTTAAGGATCTGTTCCGATTCCTTTAATCTAATTGGATCAATATCATAAAGAGCAATCTCAGCGTGATTTAAAGCAGGTGTTGACATACAATCCCCTAATATATTACGGACGAAGACGGTACTTCCTGCTCCTATAAATGTGATTTTCATAAAAAATCTCCTAAGATATTATTTGTTTTGAGAAACTGCATACTCTCGTAATTTTTGATCAAGATCGGTAGCGGCCTGTTCGACAGTTTTTGTCTTATAGATGGTTTCTTGAATTGCATCAACGATATAGAGCTGAGGGGATTCCCAATTAATAGGAGCAATAATTTTTCCTGTGTATAGTAAACGTTCAAATTCTCTTACGAACTCTGTTTTTCCATAAACATCTGTTCGTACTGATGGGGCACCTAATTCTGTATGTCCTTCTACTATATTTGAGGAAGTAAATATTTGTAGAGTTTCGTAAACTTTAGGTTTTAACTCTGTCGGAGTTGCAGGATTCATAACAATACCGGCTACTTCCATATAAGTTCCTTCATGACCTCCGGGAGGGAGCGGGATAGGAGCGACAGCTAGGTTGTCAATAATAGCTTTTTTAGAAGGGTCTTCGATAAGATGGTGATAAATCCAAGGACCAACTGTTGCCATGGGTACGTTGCCCCCTGTTAGACCATAGTCTACAATGGGCCAATCTTGTCCTTTATCGTTAGGATCAATACCGATTTCAAAAAGATCATAATAAAGCTGTAGTACTTGTTGTAAGTGTTCTTTTTTAGCTATATAATTGACGGTATCGTTATCTACAATAAAAATATTATCGGCAAGAGTAAAATAGAAACTCATAAACTCTTGAAATGCACGAACTTCTTTACTCTTTGTAGTAAACATAAAACCACTTTTTCCTTCTTTTTCTTTAAGACATTTTGCTATATTGATAAGTTCTGCCCATGTTTTGGGTACAGAGAGATTGTATTTTGCAAAAATATCTTTACGATAAATTAATAATCGGGAATTAACAACGCTCGGAATCCCAAGTACATTTCCATTAATTGTAAGAACATCAAGTAAATTTTTATTATAGTTGGTCATATCAGGATGTTGAGTAATGTATTCATTCAGAGGAAATACCTGTCCTGTTTTATACACTGCAAAAATCTGTTCTAAGGTTAAGTCGATGAGATGAGGTTTTCCGTTTTTTCCTTGGAGAAAATACCGTTGTAAGCGATCCCTATATAATGGAGGACCACTATCTTCAGAAAATTCAAAAGATAGTGGATTTTGGTTGGTATATGTAGTGAAGTGTTTTATAAATACAGGGTAACCAGGTCCTGTAGAATCAAAATAACCTGTCCAATAAACAACCTCATTATTGTTATTACTTGTAGATTGACCACAAGAAGCAATAATAAATAAGATAATTAAGAATATTTTCATAGAGATACTCCTTCCAAATAATTTATTTTACAAAACTAATGTTTTATCCCTCCACTGGTAAGCCCTTCAACAATGCTTTTTTGTAATAGGAGAAATAATAACACTGTAGGTAGGAGAGAGATGACAACGGCTGCGTTGATAGCTCCCCACTGTACTTGTTGGGAGCTAAAAAATCTTGCTAATCCTAAAGGAAGAGTTTGATTTTGTTGGGATTCGATAATAACGGATGCAAATAAATAATCTCCCCAAGATCCCATAAAGGCATAAAAACAGGCTACAGCTAATCCGGGAGCTGCTAAAGGAAAGATTATATAATTTAATATTCCTACAACCCCTAATCCATCAATTCGTGCAGCCTCATCTAGTTCTTTAGGAATCGCATCAATATATCCTTTCATCATCCATAAAGCAAAAGGCAGACCTCCAACCAAATGCCCAAGCGATAAACCCCAAAGAGAATTAGTCAAATTTAATTTGTAAAAAAAGCTAAAAATAGAGATGGTCATAAGGATTCCCGGAAACATTTGAGAAGATAAAAATAACAGAATGATTCCGTTTTGGTATTTAAGTCGGTATCGAGATAAAATATAAGCTCCTGATAATCCGATGATTACCACAAAACTTACTGTTAATATAGCAACTTTTAGAGAATTTGTTGTATAAATCAAGAAATTAGCAGTATCAGAAGTAAAAAAAAGTTTTTGATAGTGTGAAAAAGTTAATCCTTGGGGATTAGAAAAAATTTCTGTAGTAAATAAGGCACTCTCATAACGAAAAGAACAATAAATAATCCATAGTACAGGAATTAATAGGATAGAAATGTATAAAAACATTAATAGATACTGAACAATTTTTATAATAGGGTGTGTTTTAATCATAGCTAACCTCTATTCTATTTCTGTTGGTATTTTCATAGAAATAATAGTAATAATACATAGAACAAGTAGTATCAGTAATGATAATGCAGTACCTACACCAAAATTATAGGTATTCCACATAATATTGTAAGCTTTTGTTGACAATACTTCTGTTGAGCCTACAGGACCTCCTCCTGTAGCAAGTAGGATGATATCTACATTGTTAATTGTAAAGATAATATGGAGAATAATCACAACAATAGATTGACTAAGAATCATTGGCATGGTAATCTTACCTAACATTGTCCATTCTGATGCTCCATCTATTTTTGCTGCTTCATAGTATGTTTTTGGGATATTTTTTAATGCGGCATATAATACTAAAGCATAGAATGGAACATTTCTCCAAATATGGAGAAAAACCACGCCCCAAAAAGCTAAGTTTTGATTTCCAAACCAAAAAGTTACCCATTCAGGTTTGCCTATGGCACGAAAAAATATGTTTAATAATCCATATTCGGCATGTGTAATCCATGTAAAAATAATAACAGTAACAGTAATTGGTAGTACCCAAGGGATCATAACCATATTTTTGAACCATCGAAATCCTTTTAATTCTTGATTAAGTAATAAGGCTAATCCCAATCCTAAAATATATTGTAGTGTTACGACAATAATAGTAAAGATAACTGTTCGTTGTACGATAAGTGAAAAATCAGGTAAGGAGAATAATTGTTTGAAATTTTCTAAACCGATAAAATTGTTGGTATTAGAAAAAATGTTGTAATCAGTAAAAGCGTTTATCGAACCTACTAAGACAGGATAATAAATAAAAATAATATACACACATAAAATAGGAACTAATAACAAGAGAGCGATTTGTTTTTCTTTTTTTAAATAGAGTGGTTCTTTTGTCATTATATATTCTCACTTAAATTATTATCTACTATTAGTATGACATATTTGTCAAAAAAAACAATAGAAAATACGTTGTGGTTTTTCTATCTTCTAATTTGTTATTTCTGTATGATTTAATCTTTGTGGATTTGTAAGTATTTATTTTTTTAGTAGAAATATTCACTGGAAAATAAAAAAGAATCAATAACGAGTGGAGTGGTATATATTGAGGGAATTTATTGAGAGTAGTTACTGTTGAATCTTTGAGGGATAACAATCCATTTCTTACTTAATCTAATAATACCCCCCTAAATAAATAGGGGGGTATTATTAGATATTATTAAATTATGATCGACCAAAAATACTGACATAAAATCCTACTTCACCAGGAGCACTAATATCTTTGATATAAGCGGCACTATCGGGAAGGGTATAAAAGAGTCCTAATTTATATGTGAGCCCTAAGAACATAATATCTGCATAAGCACCAACACGATTACTAAATTTTTGAAGATTATCAACACGAGCTTCCGATCGGTATAATCCATAAATAAATCCATACTCTACTCCAAATCCAATACTATTAATACGCCCACCAAGAGAGAGGTAAAGATTTAAATCGGGGATACTGTTTAATCCAATGATTGGGTCTGTAATATTACCAGATTCCGAACCTAAAGTATAGAGAGAGAATGTTTGTTCAAAATTGTTAATAAGAAGATGTTGACTAAGCCTCATATAAATATCATCAACCTCAAACTTTTCTCCAAAATGGCTTGGAACATAAAACGCAAAGTAAACATTAATAAGATCCATCGTGGTAAAAACGGTAAAACCACCGTTGCCTTTGATTCGATTGTCGATAGATCCGATTGTTGGAATAGACATTCCGGCATAAAGTTCCATTGACCAAAGTTCGTATCGGATTGTCATAATAAATAAGGTGTTAAGATAGTCAATACCATTAAAAGAGTCGGAATAGATAACAAATTCTGGCTCATATCGACCGTCAAGAATAGGCATTGTAACAGCTAAACCGGCACCAAATACGGCTTTAAATCCATAATAGTCGGTGTTAGGAGTATAGTTATACTGCAAACCGTTAGGAAGGACACTGTCTTCTCCGAGGAACTTATAACGACCATAAAAGGCATGGAAATCTACTTGTGAAGAGGGGGAAATAGAAAATTTTAAAGTATTCAGTTTGATTAGATTGTTAATATCACTTTGTAGGTTGAGATCATCTCCGTCAACACCTAAAGTAAAAATAATACCACTCTTATCCCCGACGATAATATCAGTTTGTGCAAAATAAGAAAGGCTAGGACGAAGATCTTGATTCATTTTCATATGGAAATTTAATCGGGGAAATTGAATACTCGTTTCTTGAGTGAAACTAAGTTTGGGATAGAATATTACCATCAGTATTAATAAAAGTAGTACATGTTTATACATGGTATGCTCCTGTAAGAGTTTTTGCAATTTTTCATTATATTATTCTGATCCACCTATATTATAGAGAAATATTTGGAAAAAATCAAGCTATTGCTTTAGAAAATTTCAAGATATTATAGGGGATGTACCGATGAATAAGAATAATAAAATTCTATTATTTATAATTCGGTTTTTTTATTAATTACTTAAATTTTTATAATTTATATTTTGAGGGTTTATGAAACTTATTATAGGAGTCTATGACAGAGAATTATCTCATCATTTAGCTGTAATTTTGTCCAGTAAAAAGATTATTCCTATTGAAGCAGAATCTATGGAAGAAATCCCCTCATTATTAGAATTACATCAAAACGCTATGTTGCTTTGTGAAGAAACTTCATTCGAATTTTATCAACAATTACAACAAAAAAAACGATTAATTGATGTTTTTTTATTATATCATCCAAGTTTAGAAACATTGGAATTATTACAATTACGTCAGTTTGGATTTATCAAATCCGTAATTCCTTATACAGAAGATGCCTATACAATTATTGAATCCATTGTAAAGCAATTAAGTATGTTAGCACATGATCTTAAGACAGAAGATAAAAGTACACTAATGCCCAAACCTCATGTGACTAGCCAAGTTGCCGTTCATATGATCAATACCAAACAATGGGCTTACGGTACTCTTCTAGGACTAAACAGCTCCAAGGTATCGATTAAATTGGATAATTCTGATTTTGTCCAAGATATTCTTGATTCAAAAATATCGGATAATATTTTAATGTATTTACAAGGACTTAATATCAGAGTTTTTGCAGACCTTGTGTATACCGATCATCAGCACCTTGTTTTTCGTTATCGGAAAATGTCAAAAGACGATGCACAGCGTTTAGCGTATTTTATTAATTATTGTCAAACAAATCCGGCAACTGTAACAAAAATGACAATGAGTATCTAAATTATGGAGGTTATTTATGGCTCAAAAGAATTGTTCTCCTCATCAATATGAGAATAAAAACATCTGGGAAGTTTCAACAGCAGAAGAAATTTCTGAAATTTTTTCTCTTTCGGAACATTATAAAAGTTTTTTGGACTCGGCACGTACAGAAAGAACGAGCGTCTGTTGGATTCAAAATTTTATTGAATCACAAGGGTTTGTTGATTTAAAGACTTGTGATCGTTTAAAAGCTGGTGATAAAGTTTATTATCAATTTGAAAATAAAAACATTACATTGGCTGTTGTTGGAGCAGATTCTATTAAAAATGGGGTTAATATTATTGGAGCTCATTTAGATGCTCCTCGATTGGATCTCAAAGTCAAACCTTTAATTGAAGAACACGGTGTAGCAATGTTTAAAACCCATTATTATGGGGGGATTAAAAAATATCAATGGTTAAATCTTCCTCTTGCTCTTCATGGGATTGTTATTAAGCAAGATGGGACGAAAGTTACCATTAATATTGGGGATCAGGAAGAGGATCCGGTATTTGTTATTTCCGATTTACTTCCTCACCTTTCTCGTAAGATACAAGGAGAGAAAAAGTTATTGGACGGAATAGAAGGCGAAACCTTAAATCTTTTTGTTGGAACGATGCCTATTGCCAATAAAGAATATAAAGAAAAAGTAAAAGCTTACGTATTGGATTATCTTCATCGAGAATACGGATTAGTAGAGGAAGATTTTATTTCTGCAGAAATAGAAGTTGTCCCTGCTCTAAAAACTAGAGATGTTGGATTTGACCGAAGTATGATTGGGGGCTATGCTCATGATGATCGTGTTTGTTCTTATGCTGCATTTTCGGCAATTATAGGATTGGGTAAAACACCAAAAAGAACATCGCTTGCTTTCCTTACGGATAAGGAAGAAATTGGTTCCAAAGGAATTACAGGGAGTGATTCCCAAGCACTTCCTAATATTATTGCAGAATTACTCTATCGAGAAGATAGCAATTACCATGATATTGAATTAAGACGTACGTTAAATCGTTCTTATTGTCTTTCGGCTGATGTTGGAGCGGCATTTAATCCTTTATTTCCTTCTGTTCATGATAAGTACAATGCTTCTTTTATGGGAGCGGGAGTTATTATTAAAAAATATACCGGAGCTGGTGGGAAAAGTAGTGCTTCTGATGCTTCAGCCGAATTGGTAGCAAAAATCCGTAGTATCTTTACAGAAAATAGGGTAGTATGGCAAGCATCCTCCATGGGAAAGGTTGATGAAGGGGGAGGAGGAACGATTGCTATGTTCGTCGCTCAATATGGCATTCCGGTTATTGACTGTGGAATAGGGGTTGTAGGAATGCATTCTCCTTATGAATTAATCAGTAAAGCCGATCTCTATCATCTTATTAAAGGGTACAAGGCATTTTATTTAAACGCTTAGACTAAAAACATTAAAAAAGGACAGAAATTTCTGTCCTTTTTTAATGTTTTTAGTACGTTTTTGAGAATCTTAGTGGATAAATCGTCTACTATAGATATTAAGAATCAAGGCAGAGCTGGTAATACAGGTCAGATAAAACGATCCTCCATAACTAATAAAAGGTAGAGGTAAACCGGTAACAGGTGCCACTCCGAGGTTCATCCCGATATTAATACCAATATGAGTAGCAAACATTGCTAAAATACCGGCTACAATATAAGAACCTTCAGCGTCTTTTGAAGAAAGGATCGTTCTCACGATTAAAATACAATAAATTCCATAGAGAAGAATAACGAAGATGCTTCCAAGAAATCCTGTTTCTTCGGCAATAATTGCAAAAATAAAATCAGTATGTTTTTCTGGAAGAAAACCTCGAAGATTTTGTGATCCTTGAAAAATTCCTTGACCGGTCAAGCCTCCAGCTCCAATAGCAATTTGAGATTGAATAATATTATAACCTGATCCTAAACGGTCAAACTCCGGATTAATAAAGACAAGGAGACGATTCCATTGGTATGGTTTTAATAGTGCACTGGCAACACCCATCGATAAAAATGATAAGCCTAAAATTAAGGAGATTCTTGTAAATAGATGAATCCAAGGAATAGGTTGAATCAATTCAATACCAAATGTAATAATAGCATACATCAATAGGATTACGGCAATAGCAATAAAAGTATTAGGACTGAGCATAATATCTAAGAGGGCAATATTATCAAAGGTTTGTAGGTAATAAAATTGATAGTACGTATAAATAAGCATTAGGATACTGGTAAGGACTCCTATCATGATAATACTTAATAAAATAGATATTTTTTGAAATCCGATAAAACTCATAATAACATAAATACTACAAAAGATAATAGCTGTTCCCATATCAGGCTGTAAAAGTACCAAAATAAGAGGAGGAACAAGTAAAAAGAGGGATTTATAAAAGGTTGTAAATTCCCTTTCGTCTTTTGGAATATTTTTGAGGAATTTTGCATAAAATAAAATATAGCATAATTTCATCAGTTCAGAGCTTTGGATACCAAAACCTCCTATTCCTAGCCAGCTTTGTGCTCCTTTTACTTCTTTACCAACGAGTAAGGTAACAATCAGTAAAAAGATACCAATGCTATAATAGATAGCCGATGTCTCGATAATATAGTAATAATCAATCGAAAGAATTACGGCACTAATACCTATCCCTAATACGACCCACAATAACTGACGAAGATAGAGGTTGTTTTGTCCGTTATCTGATTGCCCTGTACTCATAATAAAAATAATTCCTATCATTGATAAGATCATAGGAATTAAAATAAATATGATCGTATGGCTTTTAAAAAGATCCTTCATGTACGACTCCGACGGAAGTTAGGATTAGGATTTTTTTCCGGATAGAGTTCTTCAAAGTAATAATTAAATAAATCGGCAGCTATTCTTACAGCATTTCCGGTACGAGCTTTTTCTAATAATATGGTAATAACGATAGTATCAGAGGAATTTTGTTTGGGATGATAGGGACCAAAAGCCGTAAATAAGCCGTTATCGGCAGCTTTAGATCCTGTTTGAGCTGTTCCCGTTTTACCGGCAATAGGAACTCTTATCATATTATAACGACTCAACCAAGTGGCAGTTCCATTATTACCGACAATAACATTTCTCATTCCTTCTTGAATAATTTGAAAATGTTCTTCAGGCATATTGACAATTTTAAGTGGCTGTTTTTCTTGTTGCCATACCGTTTTTTTATCCCGAATACGGAGGCGTTCTTTGAGAATATAAGGTTTGTAGATAATCCCTCTGTTGGCAATAACAGTAGTCATCATATTGATCTCCAGTGGTGTCGTAATAACATCACCCTGTCCAATGGAAATATTAGCAGTATCTCCATGAGACCACTGTCTTTTGTGGACTTGACGAAACCATTGGTCATTTGGGAGAAATCCGGGTCTTTCATCGGGGAGATCAATTTGATAAGGCATAGTGAGTCCAAATTCTCTTGCCATTTGAAAAATATTCTGTCGTCCGACATTTAAAGAATTATGATAAAAATAAACATTGGCTGACACTTCTAAAGCTTTGCGGGTATCTACGATACCGTGATTTTTCCAATCTCTAAAAACCCTGTCACCAATTGCATAGGAACCAGTAGTTTGTAATTTGAAATTTGGATCAAGACCATCTTTTAAAAATGCAGCAGTTGAAATAATCTTAAATGTTGAAGCAGGAGGATATTTTCCTTGAATGGCTCGATTTAAAAAAGGATGAGTGTCATTCAAAACCAAAGCGGGAAACTCATGTTGTGTCCTTGTAGAATCATAAAAAATGGAAGGATCGATAGAAGGAGTACTTACTAAGGAAAGAATTTCTCCGGTATTGGCATGGGTAATAATAGCGGCACCTACAAAATCTTTCATGAGTTCATAAGTTTTTTGCTGTAGGCGAGCATCAATTGTCAGAACAAGGTGTTCTCCTTGAATAGGTTCTTTGACCATATCCTGCTGTAAGACTTGTCCTCGAGCGTTTACGGTACGTACTAAAACACCTGATTTTCCTCGAATGTCTTGGTCATAATATTTTTCGATACCGCCTTTTCCAATATGGGTTCCCATATAGTATTCTTCTTTTGTTGTGTTGGTACGGTATTCTTCTTTATTGAGTAATCCAGTATAACCAATAATATGAAAAGCAGCTTCTTGGTAAGGGTATACTCTTTTGGGTCGATTATCCCAAAAGACACCAGGAAATTCATCAATCTTTTCTGCAAATTGATTAATAATATCAAGAGAGATATTATCTTGTAAGATAATAGGGGTATAGGGATCAATATATTGGGTCTTAATCATAGTACAGATTGCTTCAGGACTGGTGTTGAGGATATGTGCCATTTCTTTGAATTGGTTAATTCGTTCGATAGTGTTTGTTTTGGGGAGATTTGCATCAATAACCGTAAGTACTAAAGAACGCTGGTTGTATGCTAATTGAAGTTCTTTATTTCTATCATAAATAATACTTCGGTAAGAGGGAATATAAAGATCTCTTGTTTGATTTTGTACTGCTCGACTTTTAAAACTGGTACTTTTTAAAACTTGTAGATATAAGAGACGACCTGTAAATAATAAAAGTAATAAAATAATCAGATTGATTAAAATAAAAATACGAGAAGGATTAATATGTCTGACGCCTTGCATATTGACCTCACTTAAATGAAATAATTTGAGAAAATAAAGATCTCAAAAATATGGCTCGATCTGATGTTTCGATATTATTTTTAAGTCTAAAAATTTGTTCTAACCATAGTTGTCTATTTTGAATAACGTAGAGTTTTTTATCGAGGAAATCAACTAAAGAAATTAAGTGGGTGGCTTCTGGATAAGAAAGAGATTGTTGCTTTAATAATTGATGAATTTGAGCGATAAACAATTCTTTATTTTCCTCATCATCTAGGATTTCTTTTTGTGCTTGTGTTTCTGAAGCAAGAATTTTTTGGATTAATTGATTGATATGCTCGATATGAGCAGATTCACTAATTCCAAAAGAACCAATATTTTGTAATAGAAATAAACCGGAATTAGGATGCTGGGTATATGGTATTAAGATATATCCGGTTTCACTACAAGTTTTATTCAACGATTCAATTAATCCTTTTAATTCTAGTCCTGTCAAATTGAGTAGGATAGAGCATAATAATCCGTTCCCTGCAAACTGAATATCAGCAGTAGTAAATCCAAACTCTGGAGTATAGGCAAAATGAATATGGGAATCCAAGTCAATAAGTATGGGAGAGAGATTCTTATATAATTCCTTTAACGATAATCCATAAGCTGATGCAAATAAAGAAATATGGTTCTGATCGTTAAGTACTAAAACCCAAGAACCGTCATTTTTAGCAATAACATTACGAATATGTTCTATATGGGAGAGTAAAAGATCGGATTTAATTTGTTCTAAATGCTCTTGAACCGAAATAACAGTAATATTATCGGCATAGAGTTCTTTTAAAATAGCGATAATTTGATTTTCGATTAGTATTTTTTCTTCTTCTACAAGATGTTCTGGAAATAAAAGTGCATCGATATTTCTTTTAAGACAAATATAACTAGAAATAACGGCATTTGATTTGATGAGGGAGGGATAAATTTTTGGTAGGATTATTTT
Source organism: Brevinema sp. (assembly GCA_051658845.1). Classification (GTDB taxonomy): domain Bacteria; phylum Spirochaetota; class Brevinematia; order Brevinematales; family Brevinemataceae; genus Brevinema_A. Next base: position 31,615 of record JBOFNI010000140.1, read on the forward strand.
TTTCATAACGATTAGTGATGAATTTGTTTTGTCGCTAATTTAGAAATACGTTTGCTTATTTTTGCTGCTTCTTCGTAGTTTTCTACCCGTAGAAGAGATTGGAGTTTTAGTTTTAGTTTGTCTAACTCTAAACTGTACAGATATTGAGAACGATAACGGCTAGGGATCTGACCGCAATGCTTAGAACTAAAATACTGTAATTGTTCTTTGATTAACGATTCAAATTCTTGGTAACAATAACTACAACCTGCTTTTTTGTCATGCTTTATTGTCATATTACTGGTATTACAAAAACGACATGTTTTTGTCTGCTGTTCGGCTTTACCAAGATGTCCTAAAATATCTGATAAAATATGACGCATTTGAGTGATTGTTTGGATAATTTCTTGGTTTTCAATACTAAAATTATTATGTTCCGTAAATTTTTTTAAAGCACATTTTGGACACAATCCTTCTTCGTTAATATTACTAGAGTTGGTATTAAATGTTCTAAAAAATAACATAGCCGGCTGAACACCACAGATGTCGCATTTTTTAGAAAAAATATTTTCTGACATTTTCCCCCTCCTTTGGTCTCTCTTTTGTATTATTATAATATATATTTTTATTATGTGTCAAGTTTCTATTGACTAAAAAAACCTCTATAATACTATAGAGGTTTGAGATTTATTTAATTATATAAGTTTTTATACAGTGCAAAAACTTTTCGATGAAGAGCCATTTTGCTAATAAGACTTTTTTGACTAGCCTCTGTTTCTTCCAAGAGCTGATTGTAGAGATTTCTTTTCATGCCTTGCTCTTTTTTTTTCTCTTGTAATAGGTTTTTTAATCCCATTTTATATCCCTAAATCGTCTAAGAATTTAATATAATTATGGTAAAATTCTTTGTGTGCCAGTTCTTCTATTTTTTCATCCGGAAGTGCCCCTAACAATTCATCAATTTCTTTCATAATATCTTTAACTTCGGATAAGCTAAGATCGGTAAATGTTGGAGTAGAAGCTGTAGGAATACTATTATTTAGTTGCTGTAATAAGTCAATAGAGATATTATTTGGAGAAGGCTCGTCTTCCTGATCATTAATAATAATATCGGTAGAGCTAATAAATTCATCATCTTGAGAGTAAGAGTCGTTTAAGAAAATATCATCTGCAGAGACTTCTTCGAGTTCTTCATAGTCCGTGTGAATAGGAGAAAGAGTTGCTTCTGCAATAGGAGTGTCAAGAATTTCATCATCTTGAGAGTAAGAGTCGTTTAAGAAAATATCATCTGTAGAGACTTCTTCAAGTTCTTCATAGTCCGTGTGAATAGGAGAAAGAGTTTCTTCTTCAATAGAGGTGTCAAGAATTTCATCATCTTGAGAGTAAGAGTCGTTTAAGAAAATATCATCTGTAGAGACTTCTTCGAGTTCTTCATAGTCCGTGTGAATAGGAGAAAGAGTTTCTTCTTCAATAGAGGTGTCAAGAATCTCAATATCTTGCGATGCTAAACGAGTATCTTCAACTTGTATGGTAATTTCTGGACCATATGCTTTTTTATTTTGTAAATTGAAATTTTTTAGCGACATATCAAAATCGTGATTTAGTGTAGGTTTTTCAGGTGACGTGTGTTCTAAGGTTGTATCAGAGAGTTCTTCTAAAGGATGTTCTAAGATGGTATCGGGATGTTCTGAGGTTGTATCAGAGAGTTCTTCTAAAGAATGTTCTAAGATGGTATCGGGATGTTCTAAGGTTGTATCAGAGAGTTCTTCTAAAGAATGTTCTAAGATGGTATCGGGATGTTCTAAGGTTGTATCAGAGAGTTCTTCTAAAGGATGTTCTAATTTAGGTGTGGATAATATTTGAGAGACTTCACGGTCAAAATCGGCAAAAATTTGGTCTAAATCATTAGAAAAATCTTGAATTTTAGAGGTAGATATTTTGTCTGGAGTAGAAGGTTCAATAAAAGTAAATTTTTCTGTATCGATAGCTTGTAGAGTGTCATCATTGAGAAACACCTCAGAAGATGGCGTAATTTCGGAAAGATTATTATGTTCTAAATCAGAAGAATAATGCTGTTTTAAAAAAGGAAATTGGGAAACCTCAAACCCATTGTCATTGAGAGAAAAAACTTCAATTTGTAATTTGTCTGCATTAAAAAATGGTTTTTGCATGCTGATTCTCCATAATTATCCGGAAATATTAATATTTGCAGTGTTCTTGTTGGCAGAATTTTCTTTGGCAAGTAAGTCATCCCATGCTTCTTTGAGATTTGTTAATAAAGAAATACTTTCTTGTATCGGAGCTATATTTTTTTGGATATTTCCTTCTACTAATAAACGATGAATATAGATATACAAACCAGATAAATCATCCGCAATTGTTCCTGCTTCAAAATTGAGAGAAGAAAGCAATTCACTAATAATATTTTGAGTTTTAATAATATTAGTGCTGGCAGATTCGATATCATTTTTTTCAATCGCTTCAATAGCAAGGTGAGAAAATTTAATAGCACCTGCATATAACATTACAATGAGCTTTACTTGGGTAGCTGTTTCGATATCATTTATTTTATAAGAATCATAACCGTACATGAGTACTCCTTTTTGTATTCTTAATTATGTTATCGGAAATTCTTAATAGAGGTTAAGAACTTTATCAAATAAAATTTTAGTGAGTTAATATTGCTTAGTCGTTAAAAATATTTTTGATTACTTCGGCAACATTAGCTTTGGAATTTGTATTGATATGACAATGTCCATCCCAAATGACTCCATTTTGGATGATAAGTTCCGGTGAAGCAATATTGCCTAGAATTTTTGCAGTTGGAAGAAGCATCGCTCTTGTAGAAGAATTGATATTCCCTAATATAGCACCTTCTACCACGACGGATTCCGTGTGCAAGTCGGATTTTACTTTTCCTTTTTTGCCAATAACGATATGTTCCATTGTAAGATCCTCACCACTGTAATAACCTTCAATACGTAATGTCCCTGATAATTGAATTGTTCCTTCAAAAACAGAATTTTCTCCGATGATATTTTCTGTGTTTTTAATACGATGAGGCATTCTTTGCTCCTTATAAAAATAGTATGTTTTAGTTAAATTTTGACTGAATTTCTTGATTCAAAGATAACGAATCAAAGATCTCTTTATTGGCTGATTGAATGTACTCCAATGCTTCTCTAGTGAATTGTAGACATTCGTTTAACGCTTCTCTTAATGTCAGACCATTGATACAAGATTTAGAATCATTGGATTTAATTGCTTGCTGAAAATCTTCAAGGCTAAAAGTATTATCTTTAGAGAGAGAATTAATATAGTTTTGAATACTTTGAAAAAAATTATACGTTGCTTGAACAAGATGAATATATTCTTTATCGATCATTTTCATGTGATCTTCTGATGTCGAAGGAATAAGTACATAGCTTTTATAACTATGAAAAATATGAAAAATATCTTGGTATTGCATATAAAATAATTCTCGTACACTATTTGTTTTGGATGCGGATAATAAAATTTTTTGTGTAAAAATTGTTTGATAATTATTATTAGTATATTCAACAACGGAGAATAAAATATTAATGAGATCCGCTCGTACTAAGTGATCTTCGAGAAAAACTTGTATGGGAATCTGCGATAAGATTGGAAAATCTTCAAATTGTTTTGGCGCCGGTTCTTGTTTATCGATTTGAGAGAGAATTATTTTTTTAGAGATGCCAATATTTTGAAGATCTTCCCATGTCAAGATATTTTGTTCTAATTTACGGAACATATTTTCTAATATGGTCAGATATTGACGAAGTTCAATTTTTTTCTCGGTATTAGATACACTTCTATAGGAAAGAGTAATTTTCTTTTCTAAAGTTCTCAATTTGGAATAAATAATAGGTGTATGTTCTTGATCCATAAAAATGCCTCGGTTATTTTCGTTTTTTAGTGGTATTGTTTTTGGCTTCTGTTACAAATTCGGCTAGTAAACTTGGGGTTTGATATGCTTCTACTACCAGTTGTTTTTGTCCGTCATTTTTAAGGGTACAACTAAGTTGTTCTGCGGTAATATCTAAGGTATTAGTACCAATTTTGATCTTTACTCCAGGCATTAATGCTTTCGATACAGAAATTGACGCTGCTTGACTTAGTTTTTGAAGAATTTTTTTATTTTGTTCAAATATCACTTGGTGTTTGTGTTGTTGTTTTGTTATAGAGATAATATTTTTTTCGATAGCGATAATTTCTTTTGAATTAGGACGAGTCGATGCCAGTTGGAGCTTATATTCGGAAAGTTGGTTTGATAAATCTTCTATATTTTTTTGGAGAATTTGATTCTTTCTAATAATATTTTTAGAATATCCGACTTCTATATGAGTTTCGATATAGGATTCAGCACCAATCTGAGCGGAGACGATTTCATCTTGAGCTTTAATATTCCCTCCAGCAATAATTGATTTTTTCTCATCGAGAATATAAATCCCCTTATCAACAATACTTTTACTGTGAAGAAGGTCTTTGGTAATAACTAAATTACCTCCTACCGACAATGAAGCACGTTCAATAAAACGAGCGTAGAGGTTGCCTTTACATTCGATTTGAGCATCATCTTTTCCTTGGATTCCCTGATGCACAATAATATTTCCTTCTGCAAACATAAAGCATTTACCGACGTGTCCAAAAACTTCAATATTTCCACCGGAAATCACACTAAATCCATCAGTAATATCACCTTTGATGATGACGTTTCCTAAGAAGTCTATATTTCCTGTACTTAAACCAACATCAGAAGGAATTTCCAATGCCGGATCGACACAGATCTGTTTGTTTTTTAAGTAGACTTGTCCGGATTGGGTGGCCAGTGCTTTTGTTTGGTCTGAGGATAAGATTACGTTAGGTCCGATATTCCACTCCGCCGGATTGCCATCGGGAGCTTCCAATCGGTCTCCTAAAATGGTGTATCCGACTACCCCTTTTGTTGCAGGATGCATAATAGCTATTACATCATTTTCTAAGACATTTTGAATGATATTCAATTCTTTAAAATTAATACTACCGTCAGAACGAACAGCATATTTGAATTCATCAGCTCCTGTAGAAAATTTATATTCAATATAGGCATGAATACCGTTTTTAGGTGGGATGCCTTCAGCAACAACAATAGGAACATTATAAAGCTCATTATCCAATGCTTCGGCTATATATTCTTCTTTAATACCTATTGTAATGTTATGTTGTTGTTTTAGCTGTTGAACCACTTCATTTAGATCAGGAATACGTCCGTTATTCGTAGGTTTTGAAAATCGGAATGTTGCTTCCATTAGATCTTTAGCTAGTGAGATAGTAAAAACAGAATCATCTTCTTCAGAACGAACATAAGGGGCAATAATCACTGGTTGAAAGGTATGAAGTGCTTGTCGAATGAGTTCTTGATTGATATTATCATATTGCCGTTGTGCTAGTGCTGTCATGATTTCTTCTTGGGTAACAATATGACCTATCCCTTTGGGAGGAAATACTTGTAGAGTTAAGCCTTGTTTTTTCATAATAAGACGAAAAGAACCGTTTTTATTTTGTGCTAAATCATTGTATTCGTCATATTCAATAGAATTATTAGTATGAAAAGCTTTAAACTCTTCTTTAACAGAAAAAATATAACTGGAAGGGATTTTGATCATCCCTAATAAAGAACTGGATCCTTTTCTAGTTTTTTCGAATAAAAGATATTCTTTGGGAACGTTAAAAATTTCAGAAGCTTTTTCTAGGGCTTGATTGTCAGAAAATGCTAAAATTTCAATCTGGGAGTAAATAGAATAACTGGATAAGCTAGAAGATGCGGTTAATAACTCTGCCCATTGGTCTCTTTCGACGAGTTGTTGTAATTTATTCATATAGACTACCTGTTTTTTATAAATTTAACGCTGATAAGACGAATCTATCTGTAATTCTTGTCGGTATTTACTGACCGTACGCCGAGCAATTTTTATCCCTTTTTTATTAAGGATTTCACTAATCATCATATCGGATAAAGGATTTTGCTGATCTTCATGGATAACTAACTGTTGAATAATCTTTTTGATTATATAACTATTGGAATTACCGACATTATGATTCCATAATACGGAAAAGGGATAAATCTGATTCTTAAAAGAAAAATATCGGTTTTTAAGTGTTCGGGACACTGTTGAGATATGCCGATGAGTGATTTCCGAAATATCTTGTAATCGGATTTGTTTTGAATCCAAACCGTCTAGAAAAAAATCACTACGTGCTAATATAAGAGCTTCCGCATGTTTATATAAAGATTCTTCTCTTAATTCCAAGGCTTTGATGATTAATTTTGCTTCTTTTAAAAATAGTTTTAACTCTTTTAAGGAATATTGTGATCCTTGATAATCTTTAAGATGAATATGAGGAGTAGGGGCAGATTGGATTAATAATTGCTCATCTTCAATGGAAACAATAAAATCTGGATAAATGGTTTGGGTTTTAGAAGAATTTAAAGGACTAATAGGAATTTTTTTAATATTTTGAAACGCTTGGTTTAGTTCTTCTTTAGAGTAGGGAAGATGCCGTTGTAATTTTTTAAGACTGAGATTTCCTTGATACTGAGTCAAAAGAGATGCGATTTGATACTCGATACTGGATTGAGTGTAGAGGTATTGGCTCATAAATAAAAGATATTCTTTATCATCATGAGTAGCTAATCCTAAATAGGAGCTATGAATAATAAGCTGTCTTATTTGTTCGGCTCTATGAGGATCAATATCTAGTCCTTGGCATAATTTATCCATCTGATATGGTAAAAATCCTGCTGGACTTAAATTACCGGTGATAAGATAGAGAATAGGAAGCTCTGATTCATCTAATTCTAAAATTAATTCTTCTCTTAAACTACTGAAGAGAGTTTTTTCTTGGGCAAGGATATCTTCTAATACCATGGCAGGCTTACTTGTTTTTTTCCAAGGGAGATAGTGTTCTTGAGAAGAGATTAGAGGGTTTTTAGTAACTAGTTCTTCTAAAAATATATTAAGAGCAATATGGTTCATTTGGAGAATAGACAAATTTAAGCTCATCGTTTGAGAAAGGATAATCTGTTGAGACTGTTCTGTACGAAACAATATAAACCTCTTTTAGGATATCTTTTAAATTATAAGGAATTTTTTCAAAAAAATCAACAATAATTAATATCTTTCAAGAGAATATAAAATAGAAAGATCGTTATCTTAACATATTGGAAATAGCAGTTTCTTGCTGTAATAAATTTTTTTCAAGATCATTGATATTATTGATTAATCCTTGAATATTAATCTGCTCCCGATCAGTAGCACGATTATCTTGGTACAGGCGTCTATAGATACCGAGTAGTATTTGGTATTGGGTGTTGATATGAGTTACACTATTTTCGATCATTGCTATTTCTTGAAGTAGTTGTTGTTCGGTTTCGATCAATTGAATAATTTGCTTATTTTCTATACTATTGTTATTCTGCAGATATTGACGAATTTCTGCCAAACTGTCACTAGTATAACCTAAGGTATCGTTATTTTCAAATACTTGCATATTATTGTTGGGTTTTAAGGTTTCTTTAGCAGTGTCGATAGCTGTTGTGAGTGCGACGGTATTATTTATCTGAGCTTGAGGATCGATATTAATCACAATAGGTACATCAAACTGGGATTTTAGTTGTCCGTTTTGGTATCCTCTGACATTGACAACAAGATTGTAATCGTTATTTTCAATAGATTCTGTCCCTATATTCCAAGTAACAGGGTAAGTGTTTCCGATACCGACATCAGATATGGTCTGTACTGATGGATTATAAGCGGTAAGACTTGGTGGAATAATAAGCTCTAATTGAACGGTATCAAAGATCTCGGGAATAGTATTTTGAAGCCATAGATTGATTGAAACAGGTGTTGTCTTTTGGCTAGTGAAGGTACTTGTTCTTACTTCCAATCCACTATTACTGAAAGTATCTATAAGAGAAGGAATTGTAATAACAGTAGAAGCGATTCGTGCTGAAGAGTTTGGAGGGATGGTACTTCCATTAAAAAATAAGAGTACCGCTGTATCTTTGCCATTTAAGTTGTTATTACGCATAGGACGAAATTCCCACATATCTGCTAAGGCCCGATCCATGGTGGTTAGGTGAATAAAATTTGGTTTTTGTGGCATTAATCCTTTTAAGGATAAAGAAGATAATTGCCCTGTATAATCACCAGTGATCCAATATTCGGGAAGTACCCCTAAACTAGCGGAATACTCCGTAGTAATAGCCTCTGAATTGGGAAGAAAAAACGGGCTTGTCTGACCATCGTTAATAATAGGATCTAAAACCATACGAGCTTTTACTTGTCTACTTTGATTAGGGTCATTATTAAAGATATCATAACTGACTTGAACGGCATCAGGAAATAATGTTTCCGGATTGGTAATAATTTCTAAGCGTTGGATAATATTAAGAGTACTGATTTTCCAACTGTAGATAATACTATTGGATTCTACTATCGGAGGATTATTCCACTGTCCACTTAACGATCCGAAAACAACAGGTGTATTATCAATATTAAAACTGGTTACATTAAAAGCGTTTGTTCCTGCACCTACTATAGGCGATAAAGCGGTATCTTGAGGAGGGGGAGATGCCGGACGAAGAAAGTCTTGAGGGAAAAACAATTTATTTATTTGTGGATCAGGGTGATAATTGACATTATCATAAATAATATATCTACCTGTCACAGTATCCATAGATACGGTAAGAAACTCATTTGAGATACTAATCCAAGACTGTGTATAACTTGTTGTTAATAAGGATAAGAAAAATAAAAGATAGAGATATTGATGAGTCATACATTCTCCTGATTGTTAGTTTTTGATAGAAAGATTTTTTTCTTCTAACATATTATTTCTTGTTTTTCCGACAGATTCCAAAAGATCTAATTTTTTTTCTTTTAACTGTAAAAGATTTTCTTTGAGGATAAGCATTTGTTTTATTCGGTCTATTAGTTCTTTTTCTTCTGAAATATGATCAATAATTGTCTGATTATTAGAGGTACTTTGTTGTATTTGTCTTGTATCTAATAGATTTGTGAAATCCGTTTCTAATTTTGTGGCTAGAATACGGACATCATATGCCATAGGCGAATCTGGGAAATCCCGTAAAATCTGATATAGAATTTGTAAGGCTGCACTAAAGTCTTGTAAACCAATATATCCTTGAGCAATCCAATATAAAATGTTATCAGCGACTTTATCTTTAGTTCCATAGTTGTAATTATAATCTTTTAAAACCTCAATTCCTTGAGCTTCTTGTTTGTTAAGAATCATACTGCGTCCAAGTTTGTATAATGTAATAGAATATTCTTCAATCTCTCCATATTCTTGTACAACACTCTGATAATGACGAATAGACTGAGGATATTTTTTTTGAATAAAATAGACATCTCCTAAATAGAGATGAGCTTTTCCTTGATAGTAACGGATCGTTCTCCAGTCTTGACTTCGCTGAGGAAAAGCGATAATACTACGAAATGCTATTTCTGCTTGAGTTAATTCTCCACTGTTAAGATATTGCAGTCCAACAATATAAAGACGGTGTAGTGCATCTGATGAAAAAACGGGATTATTTTCATACGTAGGATAGATCGTTTGAGTATAAGAGTTGGTGAAACAGAATAATAACAAAAAAAGAAGAAACGGTTTTCTCATAACAGTCCTCTATAAATAAAACTTTACTCTTTAAGTGTCGGAATAGAAGAGTAAAGATCTGAAATACTTTTTAAAAATAATTTTTTTACTGAAGAAACGTTAAAACACTTGATTGTTTTTTAAAAATACGATATACTAACAAATAGTATAGATTTTTTAATCCTTTAATCCTTTAATATTATATAAGGAGTAGCTTATGCAGAAAAAACCAACCAAAATACCCGTTTTTGAAAAAAGATTAATTCAATTGCAAACAAATTTAGATATTCATAGTGCTTTTTTAACAGTAAATCCGGCTGATGTATACTATTTAACCGGCTGTACTGGTAGTAATAATCATCTCTTAGTTTGTTTAGAAGAAGTCTATTTGTTTACAGACGGTCGCTATCTTACCCAAGTAGGGAAGCAAGCCCAAATCAATCTTTCTATTGAAGAAATCGGTGTCAATTTTTCGTTTGAGCAAGCGTTAAAAGAGATTTTACACCAAAAAGAAATTAAACATCTGAAATTCACCCCTGACCATATGTCTTATCTGACCGGTAAGGCGATGGTATCTGCTTTGCCTAGTGGTGCTCAGGCGACACAGGATTTGATGTTATTTCATTTACGAAGTATTAAAGATGAGATGGAAATTGAAATTACCCGTCAAAATCTTCTTATTACAAAAGCAGCTTATTTATATATTCAGGGGATCGTAAAACCGGGAATGACGGAGTTAGCGGTAGCTACAGAATTAGAATACTACTGTAAAAAACATGGTGCAGAAACAATGGCATTTTCTACGATTATTGCATCCGGTGAACGTGCTGCTCTTCCTCATGGAGCTGCCAGTAATAAAGTCATTGAAGATGGAGATTTGATACAGTTTGATTTTGGGATTGTTAAAGATCATTATTGTTCAGATTTTAGTAGAGTGTTTCAATTAGGAATCATTGATCCTAAATTAGCAGAAATTCGTGAAATTGTTGAAGATTCTGTTCGCCTTGTTGAAGAAAATGCTCGTTGCGGTATGACAGGGAAAGAGATTGATGCTATTGCTCGTAACTATATTATTCAAAAAGGATATGAAGGATTCCCTCATGGTTTAGGTCATGGGCTAGGTTTAGAAGTGCATGAAAATCCTCGTCTTAATATGGTATGGGATAAACCAATTGTTACAAATATGTTATTGACGATCGAGCCGGGGATTTACCTGCCGGGATTGGGGGGAGTGCGATTGGAAGATGTAGTCGTAATGAGAGAAGATAAATTTGAAGTATTAACGGATTGTAGTTACGATATCTAATGAGTATTGTTTATTGGATCTGTAGTTATTATCTTTATCTATCAATCGTGATTCAAGGGATACGTTTTGTTTGTTGGGGTACTTTATTAGTTAGTTGTTTTACCTCAATACAGTTTTTTGATATTTATCACATTAATTATTATATACTTTTTGAACAATATCACAATCAGTTTTATGTTCAGTTTTTTCCGAATTTGGTCTTCTTTATAGGAATATGTTTTATATTATTAATGTCGATCAAATCACCACAATCTATAGTCCCTTTTCGTATAGTGATTGGAAGTTGTATGAAAATGTTACTTCCAAAATTATTATTGTTTAGCATTATCTATGTGGTAAATTATATGATTATTACAGCATATCAAATCCATATTAATGATGAGTTATATGATATTGGCGGGGGATATGGATATTTTTTTAGTATAGGATTTAAAATTTTTATTATGTTGTTGAGCAGTCATTTGTTATTTTTATATTCTCTTTTAATGATTTATGTATCTTTAATCAGATCTTATCGATGGAAATCATGAAGTATATTAAAAAACTATTGTGTAATTCTTGGACAAAATCTCTATTTATTCTTTTATGTTGTTTTTTAGGAACTTATTATACAATATTATATTTTTCGGATAACTTGATTACTCTTTTTAATTGGAGAAGTAAAGAATTTTGGACGACGATTGCTGTAATGATTCCTGCTATCGTTCTATTTCCTGCTTTAGTTAATGGATTTTTCTTCTTAAAAATTATTCAGATTGCCGATCATACAAAAAAAACTCAAGATTTACTAAAACAACAAAATAAATTGTTAGAAAAATTGTTAGAAAATACAACAAATAAGAGGTAGTTATGAACTATGAAGATATCAAAAAAGGAATGATTCTTAATTTTGAAAATCAACTTTGGTATGTTACTTGGTGTCAGCACCACAAACCTGGTAAAGGGGGAGCGGTGATGAGGACAAAATTACGTAATGTTATTAAAGGCAACATCTTGGAAAGAGTGTTTCGTGGTGGTGATTCTGTGGAGCAGGCTCGTGTAGAAAATAGAGAGGCGCAGTTTCTTTACAAAGAAGGTGCGGACTTTGTTTTTATGGATCAGGAAAATTATGAACAATACACCGTTTCAGCAGATATTGTCGGTGATTCGGCATTATATCTAAAAGAACAAGGACTTGCTGAATTAAAGATTTATCAAGAGGAAGTTATAGCGGCGGAAGCTCCTATGTTTGTGGAATTGGAAATTACCGAAACGGATCCGGGATTAAAAGGGGATACGGTAAGTGGTGGATCGAAACCTGCGACCTTAGAGACAGGGGCGGTTGTACAAGTACCGTTATTTGTTAATATAGGAGAAGTGATCAAAGTAGATACTCGGGATGATCGATATATTGAACGAGTGAAATCATAAGATACCAACCCCAAAGATAATTGTCTTTGGGGTTTTTGTTGGAGAAAATAAAGAATTTATTATTAAAGATCTTGAAAAAATAGAGTAAATTATGTATAATATTTTGCTTGTCTTAAGATAAAAGAGAATGATAAGGAATAACAATGTATGATATAATTTTTGTGGGTGCTGGACAATCTGCGATCATCGGAGCATATGAGGCATTAAAAATAAATCCCAATCTAAAAATTTTACTTATTGATAAGGGTTTGATGTGGGAAGATCGAATCCAAGCGGTAGTCTCTAAAAATAAAAATGTTTTATCACCTATTGTTTATGGAGTTGGTGGTGCTGGTGCTTTTTCGGATTGTAAATTTAATTTAGATTATCGGGTTGGAGGTGATGTTTTTATAATAGCTGGGAAGACACAAGTAGACTCTCTAATTCAATATACGGTTGATCTCTATAAAGAATTGGGCTGTGAGGTAGAGCCTGTGGGTGGGGCAATAAATTCCGAAGTTACCACAATTAAAAAATCTTGTATCGAAAATAATGTACAGTTGGTTGATACCTTAACGATGCACTTAGGGACAGATGGTGCTCGAGAACTATATACGATACTGATTAATGAGCTTGTCACAAAAAAAGTAGAATTTGCTGTGCAAGCAGATTGGGAAGATCTTATTATAGAAAATGGGATGTTATCAGGAGTAGTTTATTCTCAAGATAATCAAATAAAAAAAGTGTTTGCTAATAAAATTGTTATTGCTGTTGGTCGTAGTGGAGCAAGTAAAATGCAGGAAATAGCTCAAAAACATCATATTACTTTTGAGCAAGGGAGTGTGGATGTTGGGGTTCGTGCAGAAATTCCTAATTTGGTTATGCATGCGATCAATGAACATTTTTATGAAGCAAAAATGATCTATTATACCCGTCAATATAAAGATAAAATGCGAACTTTTTGTAGTAATCCTAGTGGCTTTATTGCAGTAGAAAATCATGAAGACGGTATTGTATTGGCGAATGGGCATGCTTATAAAAATCGTCAATCAGCAAATACAAACTTAGCTTTGCTGTGTACTCAAACCTTTACTGAACCTTTTAAAGAACCTTTTGAATATGCAAAATCAATTGCACGAATGAGTGCTATGTTGACAGGAGGAAAAATTCTCTGCCAGTCTTATGGGGATTTAATTACCTATCGGCGTTCCACTGAAGAAAGACTTTCACGGCTTAATATTATTCCGACAACTAAAAATTATGTTGCTGGTGATATTTCACTAGCGTGTCCAAAACGGATTTTAGACAATATTATCGAATTTATCGAAGTCCATGGAAAAATTACTCCGGGTTTTGCATCGTCGGATTTATTACTGTATTTTCCAGAGATTAAATTTCGTAGTGTTCGCCTTAAGATAGATCAGCACATGGAAACCAGTATGCAGGGTCTTTATGTAGCAGGAGATAGCTCAGGATATGGTAGTGGTCTTAATCAAGCAGCAGTTATGGGGCTCTTGGCGGTTCGTCATATATTGTCCTAATTTCTTGAATCAAACCCCTCGTTTAATGCGAGGGGTTTGATTCAAGAAATTAATTATCTTTGTAGGTTATTATTTGTTATTTAATTGTCCTTTAGAATAGGAATCTCTTATTTTAATGCTGGCCAGTAGCCTTTATTAACTTCTATAAATTCATCAAGAATCAGTTTTGCAATTTCTCCACTAGGTACGGTACGTGATAAAGTGATTGCTTGGAGCATTGTTTGATAAGACCCTGTAATCCACGCTTCGACAACTAATTTTTCTACGGCTACCTGCTGTTCCATAAGCCCTTTTTGGAAACGAGGGATTTCTCCGACGACCAAAGGCTCTGGTCCATTATACCCTACAATACAAGGAATCTCTACCATAGCTGTCGGATCGAAGTTGATAATAGCACCGTTATTAGGGACAATAAGGAGCATACGTTCCCCTGTATTATTGGTAATTGCAGTTGCTAAATCAACAATATAAGTGGCGTGACCTCCAATTTCAAATTCAGAATTTTTTGCAGTCCCTTGTTCAATGATTTTTTTACATTCTCCAAAAACTGTTTTTTCTCTGCCTGCTCTGACCATATCTGTTCTTGTATGTTTGATATCAGAATGAGAGACAACATAATCTGGAAAGAAATAATATTTTAAATAGGTATTTGGTAGGGAATCTGGAGCTAAAGCCCATGAGTCTTTGGCTTTTTGATAAGTGTCTGTCCAATCTTCGTCTGCGTGGAGTGTAGGATTAAGGTATCCTTGTTTTGCAATATGGGCTTTGAGAATAGGCATCAAATCTTTCCCTGTTGATTTTTCGATAACACTCGTCCACCATCCAAAATGGTTTAATCCATAATAACGAATTTGCATTTCTTTACGATCTTTTAATCCACAAATTGTCGCCATTTGGTCTTCAATTCCAATGGGCATATCACAAATATTCAAAATTTTTGAATATGGTTTGAGACGACGTGTTGCTTCTGCAACAATAGCGGCAGGATTGGAATAATTAAGCATCCAAGCATCAGGAGAATATTTCTCCATATATTCAACAAGTTCTAAAACACCACCGATCGAACGCATTCCGTAAGCCATTCCACCGGGTCCACATGTTTCTTGTCCAACAACGCCATGTTTTAGAGGGATTTTCTCATCATGGGATCTCATGTCGTATTTTCCGACTCTAATATGAGCCATGACAAAATCAACATCCGAAAATGCTTCTTTTGGATCTGTTGTGTATATATAGTGAATATTGGGAGCTTTTTCTTTCATGATAATTGCACAAGCATCTCCGACAATTTTTTGCCGTTCTGGATCGTTATCATATAGTTTTAATGTTTGTAATGGAAAACGATCTTGCTGATCTAAAAGCATTAATAAAATTTCCGGAGTAAAGGTACTTCCTCCTCCAGCAATAACAACAGAATATTTCTTCATAATATATCTCCTTATATGAGGCTATTTTTATTAATTTTTTTAAGATTCCATTCGAATACGATCGAAGGCTGTTTTTACCTGTGATACTGATAATCCTACAATAACTTGGATAGCACAATTATCTACCACTAATCCATGAGCTTTAGCGTCTTTGAATACTTCAATATCTTGAACTAGGCTAGGATCTTTAACGATTACCCGAAGCCTTGTAGCACAATTGGTAGCGGATTCGATATTTTTTGACCCACCTAAAGCTTCTAAAAATAATTTAGCTTGCTCATCAAAAGTATTATTTTTAGTGGCTTGGTAATCTTTTTTAGTATATAATTTAAGCTTGCTGGTATCCCCTCGTCCAGGAGTGGGGATATTGTTTTTTATAATTAAGAATCGGAATATTAGGAAATATAATCCGGTAAAGATTAAACCAATCAAAATATGGATAAAAACTAAGGAACTGTGATTTCTGAAGGTAAAGATCCAATTTGCTGTAATAAATTGAAGAAGCCCTGCTCCCATATCTCCAACAACACCAAAAATATAAAGGATCATGGCTAAGGTAGCGGCTAAAATAGAGTGAATTAGGAAGAGCATAGGAGCGATAAATAAAAAGGTAAATTCTAAGGGTTCCGTGATACCTACGATAACAGCGGTTAAGGTTGCAGGGATTAATAAAGCGGCAACTTGTTTTTTATTTTGTGGATCAGCAGTGCTATACATTGCCAATGCAATCCCAACACTTCCAAATACTTTGGAATTACCGTGGAGAGCAAAACCTCCTGCTGGAAACAATTCTTTTAAAGGAGCACCATCATTGGCGAATTGACTAACATTTTGAAGCCAAGTAGGTCCAATACCATCTGGAACAACTGCTGGACCAAAAGCAAATGGTCCGTAGATAAAATGGTGAAGACCGGTAGGAATTAAAATTCTTTCTAAAAAAGTATAGATCCAAACACCTAAAGGTCCTGCAGAAGCTAAGAATACTTGAAGGTTGTTGATGTTTGCTTGGATAGGAGGCCAAACCCAAGTAGTTAAAAAGGCGAGAGGTACCATTATAAAAAATCCGATGATATGAACAAATGATGTCCCTTGGAATACTCCCAAATAATCAGGTAAACGATATTCGTAAAATCGATTGTGAATCGCTGTGATAATTCCCCCAACGATAATCCCACCTAAAATATTGGTATCTAAGGTTTTAATTCCAGCAATAAGAGTTAATCCACTGACTCCACCAGGCTCTTGAGAAAAATCGACTCCAAAAGAGGGACCCCAAAATCCTAAGATAGTGGCAATAAAATAATTAAAGCTGAGATAACAGATTAAGGTAGCTAATACGGCTCTTTCTGGAGCCATTTTTGCTAACCCAATAGGGATACCCAAACAAAAGAATAAAGGCATATTACGAAAGATTGTCCATCCCCCTTCTTCTAAGATAACTAATACTTTGTAGAAGATTGTATCAGGATCTGCTAATGAGCCAACAATTTCTGGGGTTTTGAGAACAATGGTAATCCCAACAAGGAGACCAGAAAAAGAAAATAATAATACAGGGACAAACATTGCCGCACCGAACTTTGCCAGCATTTCTTTAATTTTATTCATACTTACTCCTTAAATATATACATTTGTATGTTTATTTGTATCTAAATTATACAAATGTTTTTAATTTTTTGCAAGTCTTTTTTTGTTTCTCATAAAAAATATCCTAACTATATATTTTATATATAGTTAGGATTGTCAATAATTATTACGATAAAATAGTTACTTTATTTTAAAAAATATTGTATAATTAATTTTATATGATTTAACACTATAGGAATATATAATGTATAAACGTGAATATCTATATCTTCAGATTGCGAAGGCAATCTACGATGATTTTATTTCTGGGAGATTAGTTTCTGGGGATTCTATTCCTACAGAGATGAAATTAGTAGAGTATTATGGTGTTAGTCGTTCTACAATTAGGCAGAGTATTCAAGAGCTTATTCAAAATCAGGTGCTTTATTCTATGCAAGGGAGTGGTACTTATGTGGCGAAAAATCACAAAGCAACCCAATATTATATCTTAGAAAATTTTGGAGAGTTTGCTCAACGTGTGGGTGGTATTCCAAGTACCAAGGTACTTCATTTTGAAGTAATAAAAGCAGATCTGTTTATTGCGCAACATTTAGAAATAGAAGTTTCCTCTGATGTGTTTTACACGAAACGGGTGAGATATTTGGATGGAGTAATTATAGAATACGAAGTAGGCTATATGCCGGTAGTGTTGTTTCCAGATTTATCGTATTCTGTTATGGCATCTTCAAAATATAATTATATTGAACAAACAAAAGGTTGGGTTATTCAAGGAAGTCATCTTACGGCTGTACCAATAACCGTTGATCAACAATTGGCGGATATTTTGGAAATCCCGATTGATACACCTATTCTTTGTGTGAAGAGTGTTGGTTTTTTATCAGATAAAACAGTTTTTGAATATACGGAATCTTACAGAATATCAGAACGTCACTCTTTTCAATTGACAATAAGTCGTCGGATTGATTGACGGGCTCTTTTATTTAAGAAAGAGCATAAATCAAAAGAGAATGAAATAATACCCTAAGAATCGGTTTAGCAATTAAAGGAGTCTATGATGAGCCTATTGTTTTTACCCTACCATATTAATAATTTGAAACTTAAAAATCGTATTGCTATGGCACCGATGTGTATGAGAAAATCAGAAAACGGTTTTGTGTCTGATTTTCACCGTGTCCATTATGGAGCATGTGCTTTAGGGGAAGTTGCGTTAATTATCGTAGAAGCAACGGCTATTACTCCTGAAGGAAGAATTATGGAGGAAGATCTAGGGATTTGGAGTGATCATCATATAGAAGGATTAATGGATTTATGTCGTACAATCCAAAAATGTGGAGCGAGAGCTGGTATACAAATTGCTCATGCAGGAAGAAAAAGCCTTACCACCGATAAACCTCTTAGCGTAGGATCGATACCGTTTAATGATAACTATGCCATTCCCAAGCAATTGTCAGTAGAAGAAATACAAACAGTAGTTCACCAGTTTGTTGATGGTATTAAACGAGCGATACAAGCAGGGTTTGAATTTATCGAAATTCATGCGGCACATGGGTATTTGATTAATCAATTTTTATCTTCTGCTACTAATCATCGAAAAGATCAATATGGAGGGTCTTTAG
>JBOFNI010000141.1:0-1131 GCA_051658845.1 Brevinema sp.
TTGTCTCCGCATCTTCAAAATTGAAAATCCTCGCTTAGGCATTGTTTTTTGCAATACTAAACGAAAAACCGACGAAGTCGTTGCCACACTCCAAGCAAACGGTATTTTTGCCGACGGTCTCCATGGCGATATGAAACAAGCACAAAGAGATTCCGTACTTCATAAATTTCGACAGGGTACTATTGAGGTTTTGGTAGCAACAGATGTTGCTGCTAGAGGACTAGATGTGGATGATATTGATTTGGTGATTAATTACGATTTTCCCCAAGATCCTGAGCAGTATATCCACCGTATCGGACGTACCGGTCGTGCAGGAAGAGAAGGCAAAAGTTACGCTTTTGTAGGGAGAAGAGATCGCTTTATTCTCAAATCCGTACAGCGGATGATTAAATCCGAACCTCTCCAAATGAAAATGCCTTCCCCAAGAGACGTAGAAAAAATTCAAAACCAACGCATGATCGAACGGCTTGTTACTTTATCTGCTAGTGAAGATATTGATACGTATATCCAAAAAATAAATGATTGGAGCGATATTGCTAATTTAGACAGTATCACTTTAGCCGCTGTTCTCTTAAAAATGAGAACGGAAGATCGTACCGGAAACAACAAGACTAAAACCGTTAAAAACAATTTTGGAGAAACCGGAGCCGAATACGGTATGGTTCGTTTCTTTATGAATGTAGGGCGTAACAACAACACCTCCCCAAGAGAAATTGTCCAAGCTCTCGTCAGAGAATGCAGTGTTCAAGGGTCAGATATCGGTAAGATTAATATTTTTGATAAATTTACTTTTTTTGAAGTAAGCGATTCCAAAGCGGAAGACGTTTATACGAATATTCAAAAAGCACGTATTAGTGGAATATCCGTATCCGTAGAACCAGCAAACAAAAAATAAATCCAAAAAAGTTTATCATATTAAAAGAGTTAGGACAAATCCTAACTCTTTTTTTAAGTAATTTATTTTTATTCCGATATTGTTATAATAATATTAAAATTATTTAAGAGGTTGTATGATGGGTAAAATCTATAAAAATCCTACTCCAAAAGCACGAAATCATTTTCCCAAAATTAAAACTCAAGTACCGACTCCGTTTATCCTACCGGAAGCCCTTGTATTGCCTTTAGAACAGT
>JBOFNI010000142.1:0-1291 GCA_051658845.1 Brevinema sp.
CAGAGAGACAAAATCATCCGCACCATCCCCATCAGTTTTATCCCTGCCATGACACCTGGAAATCCATTTGTGTGTAAATGTACCTATGTCAACGGTGAAGTGCAAGATTTTGTAGAAGTCCTGTGACGGACTGTAGAAGAGACATGTGTTTAAAGTAGATGTTTAAAGAAGTCTTTTAGTCATAGAGCCTAGTTCCCTAGCCTCATGTTTTGGATGCAATGCGAGTGAAATATGTGGCGCGGCCAAATCAGACATTTCATACCAGTGACATTGATCAGTGGAACGTTTAATCATAGTGACGACACCCTCTTTCCCAACCAAAAGTCCCTCGCCCACTAACGACCAATTGTGACCCTCAATCTGCTGAAATGCTACTTGATACATATGGTTATCATTTCTGTCATAAAACAAGGTGCAATGTGGTGGATCTAATGGTAACGTAAAAACGTCGAGGCCATAAATCCAAGTTTTCCATTGTTGAAAGAGATTAAGTGAACTATCTGATGTGGGATCCCCTAACTCAACCCAGTAGATGTCGGCACAGTCAGTAGGTGTCGGCAAAGGTGCGAGAAGCCACTGGTTACCCTCCGTGTGACCCTCTAAAGAACAGTTAACACGTTGCCCGCTGGGGAAAGAAACAATGACTCCATCTGAAGTACATAAGATGCTGGCCCCTACTTTGATAAGCAGATCCCTGCCAAGAAGAGGTACAGGAGCATTTGAGGAAAACAAGAATGTGTGTTTCAAAGACTGGTGAGCTATAGCAACTGGTAAAGGTTTAGTCATTGGCCAGAACTCTGTGGCCCCAGAATATCCCATAACTCCAACAGTTTTTGTGGACAAGTCCCCTTTTGTGATGTTTCCAGAAATGACAGTGGAGTAAGTCGCTCCAGTGTCCACAAGTGCAGAGATAAGGTTGCCGTTAACCGTAATGTCCAGGAGAGGTTCGGCCATGGCCCTCTGGACGGACTTCTGTGAGGCTTGTCAGGCGTCATACTGTCCATCATCAACACCCCACTGAGGTTGCTGAAGAGGGACGTTGGGTGGCGCAGGGTAACTTCCCCACTGTCCACGAGGTGGTCCTTGTCCTCGACCACGATTAGGCATGTACCCTTGTTGGTTTTGAGGTGGTGGTTGATGTTGATGTTCTTGAGTTAAGTCATAACCTTGATAGCCAGGACAGTCACGTGCCCAATGTCCAGCTTGTCCACACACAAAACATGTGCCTCTCCTGCCCCCATAATCTCCCCTAGCTACCCTCCCTCTATTGTTCCTACCCCTAGATCCTCCC
>JBOFNI010000143.1:0-6329 GCA_051658845.1 Brevinema sp.
TCTATACGGCTAATCGAGAAGCGGTGGATTTAATTATCATCGCAGGAGATTTGTTTGATATGGCAAATCAGGGGCGTGATTTAGAAAATGCCTTACTTCCGATTTGGGAAAAATTTAACGGAGATGTCCTTGTAATTCCCGGTAATCATGATTTCAAATACTTGAATAATCGATCAGAGCTTGCTTCTAATGTTACCGTTGCTAATACGACCCCTTATTCTGTTGCCCTTATTGACCACATTTATTTTGTTTGTGTTCCTTATCAAGCGGATTTATCGTTGTCTGATATTGCTATTCCCAATTATGAGCCGGCAATCTTAATCAGCCATGGAACCTATGGAAAACAGGAATCTTATTTTCCTATTCTTGCCAATGATATTGCAGGGCGGTATCAATATGCAGCGATTGGGCATTATCATACATGGTTTGATCGTTGGGAAGATGGTACACTGATTGTCAATCCCGGAGCACCTCGGCAAACACGCAAAACAGACAAAGGCTTACGTTTTGTTGCCTTGATTGATACGGATACTTGGATGATGGAAAAGATTACCTTACCTATTACCTATATTGAATACAAGACAGTACATTTTTCTGTTATTGATTCTTTGGAGGAAATAGAGGGAAAACTCTTAAATGCCGTGAAAGAAAGTCAAAATAATCCCCATTGTGAAACGGAAATCATTCTTCAAGGGAGTCTATTGTACTCTCAATATTCCTTATCGGAGCGTATTAATCAATGGAGTCAGTTTCTTTCTAAAAATGGGATTGATTTGATGAAGATTCGTTGGAATACGGAGAAATTAACCCAGATTTCCTCTAAAATTCTCTACTCTTCATTTGCTAAGTTACTGGTTGATAAGATTGTTGATGCCTATCCTGAAGAATTAAATGATTTAGCTCCTTTTCTTTTTGAACGGCTTCAGCAAGAAAATATAAATATTCTATAATTTATTTGCTGAGTTATTTTTTCGATTTCTTTCTAAAATAATAAAAAACATTGCAAAATCAGATTTATATGTTATAATATAAAGAATTAAACCATTAATGAAATATTTTGGAGGATTGTATGAGTTTAGTAAATAAACCCGCACCAGATTTTACCGCACAAGCTGTAGAGAAAGGAGTTATTAAAGATATCCGTTTATCTGATTATAAAGGACAAGCTATTTTATTCTTCTTTTACCCTTTAGATTTTACATTTGTCTGCCCAACAGAACTACACGCTTTTAGTGATAGTATCGCAGAATTTGAAAAAAGAGGCGTAAAAGTTCTTGCCTGTTCTGTTGATTCGGTGATGTCCCATTCTGCTTGGTTGAAAACACCAAGAGCTAAGGGTGGTATCGAAGATGTAGTCTATCCTATTGTCGCTGATTTAACCAAATCGATTTCTCGAGATTACGGCGTATTAATTGAAGAAGAGGGAGTAGCACTAAGAGGTACTTTCTTAATTGATAAAGATTTTATTGTCCGTATGGAACAGGTTTACGACAAACCTTTAGGACGTTCCGTAGAAGAAACCCTCCGTGTTATTGATGCTTGGAATTTCTTTGAAAAAAACGGAGAAGTTTGTCCAGCAAACTGGAAGCCTGGTGATGAAACGATGGCGGAAAGTGCTGCAGGTATTGAAAGTTTCTTTGGAAAACACTAATTAATAATATCTTAGTAAGATATTATTGTAGTACAAAAATTACATTAGAGAGAATATAATGGATTTAAAGATAGATTTATCTTCATTTAGTTGTACCATTAATATGCTTTCCAATACGGAAGTATATGATTTACTTATTATCGGTGGAGGACCGGCTGCGATGAATGCGGCATTATACGCTTCTCGAAAAAAACTCAATCTAGGGCTTATTACCGAAGAAGTGGGTGGTCAGATTACTAAGAGTGCTTCTATCGAAAATTGGCTTGGAGATCTTGATATAAAAAGTTCTGTTTTAGCCAATCGGTTTTATAGTCATATCGAAAAATTTGCCTTTCCGATGAAAAAGAATACAAGAGTAGTTTCTACCGAGTTAGAAGGAGTAATAAAAAAAGTAACTTGTGAAGATGGGGCAGTCTATCAAACGAAAACTTTGATTGTTGCTACAGGTAAATCTCCTCGCACTTTAGGAATCCCCGGAGAAGCAGAATATGTTGGTCGAGGGGTTGCTTATTGTACGACTTGTGATGGACCAATTTTTGTTGATAAAAAAGTTGTTATTGTTGGTGGGGGTAATTCTGGAATAGAAGCCACTCTTGATATGCTAAGTTATGCTAAAGAAGTTACGATCGTACAAAATCTATCACAACTTACGGCAGATCCTATTCTTGTTGAAAAAGTTCTCAGCAACAGTCGTGTAAATGTAATTTATAATTCCGAATGTGTGCGTATCGAAGGTGGAGCAAATGTAGAACGTTTGATCGTCAAAGATACACAAAGCAATAAAGAATCTTCTATTGAAACAGATGGTGTTTTTGTAGAAATCGGTTTATTACCTGCAAGTGCTTTTATCTCTGATAAGATAAAAAATAATATCGGTGAAATTCTTATTAATATGGATTGTTCCACCGATATTCCTGGTGTTTTTGCTGCGGGAGATGTTACGACAGTTCCATTTAAGCAAGTCGTTATTGCCGCCGGAGAAGGGGCAAAGGCAGCATTAGCTGTTTCTAGTTATCTGATGACTGAAAATTAAAATCATAAAAGAGGTTTTTTATGTCTATGTTTGATGAAGCAACTGCAAAGCAGTTGGGTGGTATTTTAGAAGGGATGATTCGTCCTGTTAGAGTTGTGTTTTTTAAAGGTAATAACGAAAAAAGTTCGGAAACGGAGAAGTTTGTAAATGAATTTACCAGCTTTTCTAATAAAATCACATTAATTACCTATGATATTACTAATGATCAAGAAAAAGCAAAAGAATGGAATGTTTTTGCTTCTCCTGCAATTTTTGTAACGACAGAAGATGAAACATTAAAAGGGGTGGGATTCTATGGTACTCCGGGAGGATTTGAGATTAATTCCTTTTTAATGTCCTTGTTAGAAGTATCAGGAAAAATTGAAGAGCTGTCTATAGGACATCAAGCCAAACTTGACCAAGTAACTAAACCTTTGCATATCTATGCTTATATTTCCCTCACTTGTCCTCAATGTCCTCAGGCTGTTATGAATATTCATAAACTTGCAATAAAAAACCCGTACATTAAATCGTATATGGTAGAAGGACCTGCTTTTAAGGAATATTCTGAAAAATTTGAAGTTACTGCTTTTCCTACAGTTATTATTGGAGATAGTGATAAACGATTGATTGGAGATAACGCTAAAGATCTGAATCAACTTATTGATCTTATTTAAAAGAATATTTAAATAAAAAAAACAGATACTCATTAGTATCTGTTTTTTTTATTTATTGTATTGCAAAAGTGAGAGTGGCAGACCAAGTAATAGAATCAGAATCAGACGTTTCTGGAGTCCTTTGGAGAGATTTCCCATTATTTTCAATAACAATACCAATATATCGTTCTTCCCTATTTATTTTATAGATTCCTTGGGTGTTATTATTTTGGTAAACATCAATAAATTGCAACGGTTCGCTTGGACTTGGGGGATTTTTATATTCAGCAATGATCGTATCGGTAACAACAAAACGAGAACCTTCATACTCTCCTGTTCCTTGATATTCTTTACCGTTAATTGTATCTAAAAAAGCATTGGCTTCAGGAGTGAAATTATTAGGGTTATTTTCACAAGCTATTATACCAAACACTATTAATAATAAACTAATTTTTTTTATCACGGGATCTCCTTTTTATCCATTTTTTTTTATTCTTTTATTTTATTATAGTCATTATGAGGATCTTTTGTCAACACTTTCATGGATATCATAATTTTTGCAATAAGAATAAAAATCTTATATAATATAAGACATAGGAGAATCCATGATACGAAAAAGTTTGATTGTAAAATTATTTGACGGATTTACGATGCAGCGTTGGAATGACCAGCTACGTCCTACAGAATTAGTAGAAATGGACAAACAAGCTCATGCTGGGTGTTTGGCTTATTTTTTGGCTCGTTCTATTGCAGAGGAAGAACAGATTGATATGCAGGTATTAATCGAACAGCTTATTTTTCATTATTTAGAACGGATCATTATTACGGATATTAAGCCTCCTGTTTTTTCTCGGATTAAATCAAACGACAGTCAATATCGATCGCTCAGAAATTTTGTTAAAAATACTGTACTACCATATTTGGAAGGTTTACCGCAAGAATTTATTCAAAATTTTGTCTATTGGTGTGAACATCCTTACGATCAAGTGGATACTCTTACTTATAAAATTTTGGAAATAGCAAAAGCTGATTCGACTTTATGGGAGTTTGATTTGTTAGTTCATGCCAATCCCAATGGTTTTGGGATTTCTGAAATTGCCCATGATATGGAGATTCTTAGAAATAAGCATATAGAATTACGACGCCATCTTGTAGGGAAATTAGAAACAAAACATATCCGTGAAGAAAATAAAACCGATCTCTTTGCCGATGAAAACTATTCTTCTTATACACAGCTGGTTAAGATGTTTGGTCAAATGAGATTTCAAATTCGTTGGGCTCAGTTATATCGGGAGCCTAAAACTTCGGTGTTGGGACATTCTTTTTTTGTTGCCTTATTATCATACTTTTTTTCTTTGTCGGCAGGTGCTTGTCCTAAGCGAATTTATAATAATTTTTTTACGGCATTGTTTCACGATTTACCGGAAGTCTTCACGAGAGATATTATTTCTCCCTTAAAGATGAACATCGAAGGTTTTGGGGATCTCCTTAAAGAAATTGAACGAGAAGAAATGGAACGGAAATTCAAAATGTTAATTCCCGAAAAATTAAGATCAGAGCTGTTTTATTTTATTAATGATGAGTTTGCCGATCAGACAACACAAAACGAAAAAACGGTAATCCATCAAGAAGGGATTTCCCAAGAATTTAATCAGGATAGTTACAATCCCAAAGATGGGTCTATTGTACGTTTATCAGATCAATTGGGAGCTTATATTGAGGCGGATATGGCACTTGGTAATGGGGCGACTTCTTCCGAATTTATTACAGCAAAAGAGCGGATCAAAATGGAGTATAGTACAAAAAAAACAGCAGGTTTGGAGTTGAACTCCTTATTTTTAGATTTTAAATAGGATAGCAAGAACGATGGAATTTAACGAAAAAAATTTAAAACTTATGGAAGAAGAAGATATTTCTCTTTGGGGTGAGTATGCAGATAAAATTGCTTCTTCCAACAGTGAGTTTGCAGAACAGATCTATCAGAAAATTTTGATGATTGATGGGGAACATACGACGGCTCTCTCAAATTATGCAAGATTTCTTCAGGAGCAGGGACGTTATAAAGAAACTAAATTAATTTATACACGACTTCTCCAATTGGAAAAAGACAATCCTAATTTATTTTTTCGATATGGTGATTTTTGTGTGGAAACAGGAGATTTAGAAGCTGCTGATCGATATTTTATTCAATTTTTAGATCAGGAAATGCTTGCTGCGGAACGTCTCATGGACAAAGCAAACGAATTAGCGGAAATGGGTAAATTTCGGCTTGCAGAATGGTATTATCGTTTTATGATGAAACAAATCCCTGATGATCCTTTTATTTATAATAACTATGCTCTTCTTTTAGCTGATTTAGGACGTTTTGAAGAAGCAGAAGAATATTTCAAAAAAGCCTTAATCGAAAATGAAGAGTTGGGTTTGGATATTAGTGTGGAATTCAATTATGCGAATCTCTTATTTTCATTGGATCGTATTGAAGAAGCCGAGTGGTTTTATGATAAGGCCTTAGCAAGAGAACCCAGTGATATTCCAATGCTTAACAACTATGTTTTACTTCTTATCCGAAAAGGAGAGTTTGTAAAAGCTGAATCAATCCTCAAGAGAATTTTATCGATTAATCCGGCTGATATGGTTGCCCTTCAAACTTATTCTAATATTTTAGTGCGGGACGGTAAATATGAAGAAGCAATACACTGTGCACAAACCTTGGTAAACAGTTATCCTAATTATGCTCAAGCTTATTTCCAACTGGCTTCCGTGTTGGCTGATTCTGGACGTTTGGAAAGCACTGTGGAAATGTTAGAAAAAGCCTTGGCCTTAGAGCCTAAAAATATTGATTTTATCACCTTATTAGCAGTTACCCTTGCAGATATGGAAAAATACGAAGAAAGCCAAGCAATTTTTGAACAAGCCTTAATCGACCATGACTCGGATACAACGCTTCGATATCATTATGCAGCGATGCTTTTGGACTGGGGTAAATTAGAAAATGCCCAATTATGGATCT
>JBOFNI010000144.1:0-1018 GCA_051658845.1 Brevinema sp.
TTTTGCATAGAAATCCTCCTATAATATAAAATATATTGCCTTGCAATATTGATTGTTGAATTGATAATTTTGGAACAGATTGTCAGAGAAAATCGATAAAGAAATAATGATCGGATAAAATTTGTGGCTTGATTATTGAATAAATAAGAGAACGCAGAAAATCCCCTAGAAAAGATCTAAGGGATTTAAAAATAAAAAAGACAACGTTTAAGTTAAGCTGTGCTGTGCTGTGCTGTGCTGTGCTGTGCTGTTAAATTGTTGGGGATTTCTTCAAAAAAGTCAAGTTTTTGTTGCATGATTCTCCCCTATTTTTAGTTTTTTTTATTATATATTATAGAGAAGGGGGAATAAATTGTCAAGATTTTTTAATAAATAATTTGAGTTTCAAATACAAAAACTATCTTTTAGATTGATTTCACTATCTCAAATGTGGTATAATATATAAAATATAACTATCTATTTTTAGTTCCTACAATCTACTTACGATAATATATCCAAAGATAAATACCATTCTCTTATATTAATTAAGTATTAAATAGCGAATCCAAAGTATTATATTAATACTCAATTAAATATAACGATTTTATCAGGAGCAATTAATGACTTCAAAAAAAGCCATTCTATTTATCAGTATACTAAATATTGGTTTAATATTTTTCAATTCTTCAATGTGGTCTCAAGGACGTATGAGAAATCGTAGAGCAATCCCTTCATTTAATACGGTCAATGTATTACCTATCCCGCCCCTTATGGAAGTCCAGCAAAACGGTAATACAAAAACTTTCAATGTAGAGGCCAAACACACCACCCATGACTTTTTAGGTACAGGTCAGACTACTGAAGTTTTAGGCTATAATGGAGCAAGTTATTTAGGACCTACCATTAAAGTCGCTAAAGGAAATCGGATGATTCTAAATGTCAAAAATTCTCTCAAAAATGTTCCGACGACCCTTCATCGGCATGGAGCTGTTTTGGATGCTAAAGACGATGGCAATCAAAATCAATCAATTCCAGCAGG
>JBOFNI010000145.1:0-4418 GCA_051658845.1 Brevinema sp.
GCACAGCAATGACAGTGAAGTAACAAAAGCACAAAAGCAAGATCAAGACAATACTATGATATAAAGGTTTAAATACACAACATAAGAAACAATCCGCTAGAGTCAAAACACTCGGGAAACAGGGTTTAAACACAAAGACGGCATTTACATTGCAGATCTTGATGTCCAATTCCGATTTTGTGATTATGTCCGACTGTTATTTCTAAAACGGACCTGTATACTGTATCTGCTTTTACATTATATATGGTAAAACAAGCCAGAATAGAAAAATGATGTGATAATTAATGGACGAAACTATTGTTCAGTATTTTGCTAGCGCATCATATTTAAAGCTTATTAAAACAATGCTGTTAAGGTAGTGTTGTTTCCGCGTGTTCAAAAATCGTCAGGAGTCAGACGTAGATAGATGTTGTTTTTATTGATCAGAAGAATTGAATACAGAATTCTGGGTGATGTCTGAGGAACACATGTGAGACAAAGTTGCCGTACAGTCCTCCCCAGAAATCACACCTCCCTAAGTTTTTGTGTGTCTTTTATCTTTTCTTGTCTTAGGTGTGTGTGTTTTTTGCAGCCCCTCCCTTGCCCAATGCGCAGGCGCCACAAGGGCAGTCGGTGCCTGGTACCGTTGCGCAGCTGTGGTTTCGATGACGTAGGCGGTTTCTGCCGAAACTTGCTGAGCCCACCTTATCTCTGACAAAAATGTTCTTTTCTTACTGTTCCAACCCTGCATCTGCAACCACATCTTATTTGTTCACAATAAGAATATATATAGTACGATTAAACAACTTTTATCTATATTAAATGTAGACTGATCTATCGATATTAATGTAAAGTAAACCTTAGCTCTAATAACCCTAATAACCCTACAGTAGAGAAAACAAGAGGAGAGCCCTTGTTAAATGCAGCACTGAATGCTAAGTTATATATATATATTTTATAGTAAATTAATTAAAAAACGTTCACAGACAGACCAGGCTTTAACCCAGATAGCACACGTACGTCGCGGATACGTCTATGCGACGTCGTCTTTTTCATCTGGCAGATGTCTGGCAGAGGGCGTTTGCTCATCTTGCAGACGTCGCAGAGACGTCTGTGGCGATGTTAGAACGATGCTTAGCCGACGTATTTAAGACGTAAATAAATTTAAACGTCTGTGATCCGCTCTTTAGACGATGTTAATCAGATGTTCATACATCTGGCAGAGGGCGTTTGCTCATCTTGCAGACGTCGCAGAGACGTCTGTGGTAGGCCGACGTATTTAAGACGTAAATAAATTAAAACGTCCGCTCTTTAGACGATGTGAATCAGATGTTCATACATCTCCCATTTGTCTGATTGAGGTCAGATAGTTAGTTTTTTTTTAAAACTTCCCCCTCCCATTTTTTAATTATACCCTTGCCACATCTATATAATCCTCCCTCATGCAAGTTGCAATTTCCAAATATGATAATAAATAAACCACACTCAACTAATAACAAAACACATTACTCGTTGATTTTATATAAAAAAAAATACATTTAATAACAAGTAAATGAAACATTTGATTTATCAAAAAAAACCCGAGATAAACTATATACAGACAAAACAATACACTTTATATTTAAAACATATATACATGCATTTAAAAAAAATAAATAAAAAAATTACATCCTCCCTGGGGCCAAGCGAAGGAAATCTTTTATATACTTTTCCCCATCCGACTCAGTTGGAGACTGGAGGATTGGATTCCTCAAAGCAGACGCTGTAAGTTAAAAGAAACAATTACAATAATTTAATAAATATAAACCAATATTTTCCCGCCTACGCTTAATTAACGTCAGATTATTTTTCTTCATCTAGTTCTTCTGAATAAACCGGACAAAGTTATCCAATTAAGGAGCATAACTAACACCCCAAGCTTGCAGACCGCTTATTTCAACCTAACCATGTGCTGTGCAGAAGACACGTCCTGGCAAATTGCAAATGTGAAGATCTGGTTAAGGTAGGTGTAGATTTTAAAACTAATTGTGCGGTGCCTGCGATCAGTTTTATAATGACTTCAAAATTGATTTTGTGTCGGTTGATCACGTTGACTAGCTGTTTAGCTAGCGAGGATACAATGCGTTGTTTAGTGAGCGTTTTGGTTGCAACTAAATTTCTAACAGATTTAACTGATGTTTTAAATCTCCTTTAAGTTCTTAAGTTAGTAGAATTTCTAAATATTCTTGAAAACGGCTGATGCCACTTTATTTGACCAGTTATAAATTATTGCAATACTTGACTAGTGCTGTAATGACAGCTCCGTCATTAAAGCCTTTCATGCATGGTTCACATTTGTGGACGGTTATTTAACTCCATTTAGAGTAATATAGTATTTTATAAACTAAAATTGAGTAAAATGTAGTTTTTATTTACCAAAAACTAACAGTCAGATTCCATAAAGTCTGATTTCTGTCACTTGCTAATATATATATATATATATATTCAATTTTTTTCAGAGATGCTATAAATGATATTATATAATATATAATATAACAAATATTAACATAATAACATTAAATGTTTGCAAAATGTGCATTTTGCCAGCCAAACAGGTACAACACAGATCAATTAGTCAGTACAAAATGATAGAAAATATTCCAGAGGAATCCTGATAAGGATGAAAATATCATAAGTTCTTAATATCAGCAATTTTTGATTTGATTTTTATGATTTACCGATGTTGCTAATAGCTTTTCGCATATATGTAACTACTATTACTGGTCCTACGATGTGTTTTATAGTTATTATATTGTAGTTTTTTTTAAATAACTGAACTGATATAAATAGCATAACATTAAAAACACAATATTACATATTGTCAGCTGTGGCGTTATGTCCCATTTTACTCCTTTGATGCATGGTGTCCAAATACGTGGACAGGTAAATATATTTTTAATAAAACTGAATTCTATTAAAAAAAAAGGATTCCAATTTTAGCATCATATTAAAATAATTAAAAGAATCATTAAAAAACTAGATAATACTAGACAGGGTTAATTATGTTGTTTGTATTTTTACAACATTATAGATCTTACCTAATATAAGTGCTCCTATGTTGGATTTTCGGATCCCCCTCTTGTCTCCCCTCCCGCACCAGTTCAGCTGCCGGGCGACTTCAGTGGAGAACACCTTGGAGCAAATCCTCCATATGGTTTTTTTCATGTTCGGCCCTCCACTGATGGATAATCTGTTCACCTTCAACAGGTAAATTTTGAAGTAATATTTTAGCATTAAAATGACCTGTATTCTATACACTTGATTAGAAGTTTGGAATAATTCAGATATTAATGTTTTTGAAAGAAGCCCCTTATGTTCACCAAAGATTATTTGATTGAAAATACAGTATAGCACCAATACTTTAAAATTATTTATTGGAACTTTTCTATTTTAAAATCTAGTTTGTTTTTGTGATGTAAAGCTGAATTTTCAGCATCATTACTGCAGTCTTCAGTGTCACACGATCCTTCATGATCCAAGTTCACCAAAACAGTGACAGCTTGCATGTAAAATGTAAACCTGCAGTAATCGCAAATCTCAAACTCAGGCATAATAAATATAATTGGGCATACAAGTTACAACGCTTAAAATGTAGATGCATTTCATTTGCCTTTTTGTATATAATATATTCAGTAGTCAACATTTGAAGTTGTCCTAAAACCAAAACAATAGCCAGTCTTGTTTTAGGACAACTTTAACTTTCTTGATCCACTATATTTTAAGATTTTCAAGTTTCAAGTTTTTGCAACTCCTAATTACGGGAAATCCGATATGGCGCGAACGCACGTTAATACGTTACTTTTCTCAGCGCTGATAGGTCTAAACCATTCAGTAATGAGCATAGCAATGCCTAAGATTTTCCCGCCTCGACCTGTGATTGGAGCCCGTCAAAATGGCGTTTACTTGAATGAGATGCTATCAGCTAGCTGTTTTCTGAGGAAAGAAAATACCCGCTCTTAAGAACACTTCAGTATTTTGTTTCAGTGAGGTTGTTTCTATTTGTAATGTAAAAATGTAGTGTGTGTGTCTGTGTGTACATGTATAATAATTATAAATTTGAATATACTAAACTTCAAGAGATTAAAAGGCTGATTAATCCATGTAAATATTACTTAACAACAACTTGAGGACGACAAACTACTCAAACAAATTTAAAGCCGACTAGTAATGAGCTTGTTAAATAACGGGTTAACAATAGTAAAAAAAACGGGTATAATGAACGAACAAGAACTTAATATATATAACTAATGCTATTTATGCTAAAAAAATATGCCAAACGTTGATGGTACAGTAAGAAAGGAAATCAGGACGTCATCTGATGCAAATTAGAATGGTCATCGTGTTTATATAGTCTATGGTCACGTGACTTATTTATCGCGATTTAGTTTAATTTATTTATT
>JBOFNI010000146.1:0-19116 GCA_051658845.1 Brevinema sp.
AAGAAAAATGAAACAAACTGTTTCGATCTATGGAGAAAATAATGAAACGTACTTGGCAACCTTCTAAAATTAAGCGTGCTCGTAAACATGGTTTTCGTGCTCGTATGTCTGATCGTCATGGAAGAAAGATTCTTTCCCGCCGTCGTGCTAAAGGTCGGGTACGTTTAGCTGTATAGTGTATGAAAAAAGATTATTCTTTTCCATCCACACAACGGATTAAATGTAAAAAAGAATTTCAACAACTTTATCAAAAGAGTTTCCGTATTTATGGAGGCTCTTTTATTTATCGATGGAGATTTACCGAATCCCCAAAACTGGGAATTAGTATTTCTAAAAAATTTGGTAATGCGGTTTATCGTAATCAAATAAAACGAATTATTCGTGAAGAATACCGACACTATCATTTTCCTTATCCTCTATCATTGCTCATAAACCAATCCAAACCCGATCAAAAAAATATCCGTAAAGAACTCCAACGAGTGTTTACTTTGTTGTCCGATTATTACCTTTTACAACAATGTTCTGTGGAGGATGTTGCGTTAAAGACAGCACAATCTTCTACTGTTCTTTCAATACCGGCAAAAATATTGTTTATGATTATTTTAGGGTATCGAAAATATATCTCAAAACAATTACGTTCCTCTTGTCGCTTTACACCATCTTGTTCTATTTATGCTTTAGAAGCAATACGAGTATATGGTTTTATCAAAGCTTCTTGGCTAATTACGAATCGTTTATTACGTTGCAATCCTTGGGGAGGAAGTGGTTACGATCCTGTACCCTCGAAAAAAGTTATAGAAAAGTAATCTTATAGATAGAAAAAGAGAAGAATGATGGGTACTGAAAAAATTTGTCCGTCAATGGCGTCAAACAGACCGCCGATTCCGGGAAGAAGAGTCCCTGAGTCTTTTTTGTCACACCAGCGTTTTATTAGTGATTCGACTAAATCTCCAAAATTAGAACTCAAACTGATACAAAAACCAAATAAGATCCATTTATTAAGTGACCATTGGAATGGTAGATATAATACTCCCTGTAAGTAGTAGAATAAAATTCCTAGTAGTATGGTAAACATAAAAGAGCCAATATATCCTTCTATTGTTTTTGATTTACTGGGAAGCATAGTTAAAGGGTGTTTACCAATGAGCATACCGGTAAAGAGCCCAAAAGCATCACTAATCCAACAAAACGTAAATAGGATGATAATCATCCAAGAATTTGTTTCCCGAAACTTGATGAGGACTAATTGAGGGAATAATAAAATTAATATAATATAAATGAGAAAATAAAATCCTAAATGAGTAAAAATTTCAGAGAAATCATAAGCTTTAAAAAGAGCTCTCCCAATAATACTATAAAAAAAGATTAGAAAAAAGATAAAATGGGCGGTAATAAAATGGGAAAAAACAATCATTTTCATCCCAAAAAGATAGGTAAACAAGATCGATAATGTTAGTAAAATCCCTAGACCAAAAAAAGGATAGTTAAAATTTTCTTTCTCTTTACTCATCATCATTAGTTCAAAATTAATCATCAATCCAGCAAGGATTGCTAATAATAAAGCGGGTATTTCCCACCATAGGGGAGAGATTAACCAAATACTGATAGTAATAAAAATACCAATAAAAGCGGAGATCCAACGTTTTGTCATATAAGCCTCTTTATGTGCCATAACGGCGTTGACGATTATGATATTCTTCTAGTGCCATTGATAAGTCCTGAGCATTGAAATCGGGCCATAATTTGTCCGAGAAATAAAACTCTGCATAGGCACATTGCCAAAGCATAAAATTACTGATACGATATTCTCCAGAGGTACGGATTAAGAGATCTACGGGGGGAAGATCCCCATTCCAAAGATGAGATTGAATGTATTCGGCAGTAATATCTTCTTCTTTGAGTGTATCGGCAACACGGACGATTTCTTTTGCAACACTGATTAATTCCTCTTGAGCTCCATAGTTAAAACAAATATTTAAAATAAAGTCCCCTTGAGTACAACGTTGTAGGGCATTGTTTAATTTTTTTATGAGTTTTGGGGAAAGGTTATTTTGTGATCCGGAGATACGTAGTTGAATATTATTTTTAGTTAATTCTTGTGCAAATTGATCCAATACCTGTTCCAGTAATGAAAATAACTGTTGGATTTCTGCTTTGTTTCTCTTAAAATTTTCTGTAGAGAATGCATAAAAACTCAAAATCTTAGGTCCAAACTGATGACATTCTTTAAGAAGAGTTCTTAATGTTTCAAATCCTGCCTCATGTCCTTTAGCAGTCGATAAAGAATGTTTTTTTGCCCACCTTCTATTGCCGTCAGGAATAATAGCAATATGATTAATAGGATTCATTAGACTTCCATGATGTCGTTTTCTTTTGTTTTCATGATTGTTTCAATAGTAGTAATATAAGAATCGGTATTTTTTTGAATGAGGTCGAGCTCTTTACGCATTTCGTCTTCGCTAATTTCTTTAGTAAGATCTTTTAGTTTTGTGTTAATATCTCTTCTAATATTACGAATAGCGACTTTAGAATCTTCAGCGATTCCTTTTGCGTACTTAACTAAATCTTTTTTTCGCTGTTCAGTGAGTGCCGGAATATTAATACGTAATATTTTTCCGTCATTAACAACAGAAAAATCAAGCCCTGTATTGTGAATGCCTTTTTCGATATCTTTTAATAAGGCTTTATCCCAAGGTTCGATAATAATTTGATGGGGATCAGGTACAGATAACGCTGCTGATTGTTTGATAGACATTTGTTGTCCGTAAGCTTCAAATATGATATCTTCTACCATAACAATACTTGCACGCCCTGCTTTAAGCCTGTTAAACTCGTCTTTTAGAAAATGAATAGTTTTTTCCATGTTGTCGGTGGCATCTTGCTTAAATGCCTGATATTCCGGATTCATAAAGTTCTCCTATAAGATTTATCAATATATCTTATATTTTACAGGATATTTCAAAAATAGTCAAGGATTAAAAAATTTCTAGCTTGGATTTGTTGAGTAAAGTAAAAGAGCCCTGCAATGTGCAGGACTCTTTTACTATTCTTTTTCTTCTGATGCATTTAGTGAGCCTTTTAATGCTTCTTCATATTGGGAATCATCCAAAGGGTGAGAAGTAACATCATAAGGCAGTGAAACAATCGATTTTCCTTCTTGTTGAACATCATAAGTTCCCCCAACAGATTGACCTCCGTCAATGATAAGATTATGGGTTACCGTACCTTTGTAGATCCCATCTACTTGAAAGGTTCCAACTAACTTTCCTTCTTGAGCAAAAAGTTTGAAGATTTGAACTTCGTAAGTTCCATTTAGTTTCAGGTTTTGGTCAACAAAATCTTTGTAGTCAATCGTAACACGGAACGGTTTTCGAAAAATACCTGTTGTTTTATAGACTAATTGTCCTGCTCGCCATCCTGGTTTTTTTTCACCAAAGAAGTTGAGCATTTTCATTGTCTTAATACGGGGGAGGGAAGAGTCGATTGTTTTTTGAAATTCCAAGAAAAATTCAGTATCGGTAACTTGACGATGACCGACATCACTCATTACTGCAAGAGCAATAACATTTGTTTCTAGTGGAACAGAAATATCTTCTCCTGTTTTTTGAATAGATTTTTCCCGTCTTTTCTTTTCTCTATTACTTTCTTCTTTTGAAGTAATATTTGTTTTATAGGCAGTAACTGTATATAGATACTGCCCGAAAGGAATTTCCTTATCGGTAAAAGAAGTGGCTTTTGTGGCAGGAATAAGAATATTGGTTTCAAGAACCGCTTTTTTACCTAATTTGGTAGAGAAAGGGGTATTATAGACTCGTTCCAAACGGTAGTATTCCGCCTCAGGGATGCGATCCCAAACAAGATCCACTTTGTCTTGATAGATACCATCACTAACTTGTAATTGATAATGATTAGTGGCGGCGGATAAGTAGGATCCTAGCATCATAAAAAATAATAATAATTTCATCAAATCTCCTTTGATTTTTTGTAAATGAGAATAATAAATGCAGGGGGATTTTATGAAAATCTAGGATCGATAGTGCTTAATTCTTTAATAATATTTTGGTGGATTGTTTCCGGTGATTGATCTCCCTCTATAATAGATATATAATGATATTGCTCTGCAAGTTCTAAAAATCCCCGATAAACTTTTTGATGAAATACTTGAGATTCCTGTTCAATTCGATCCAACCCAACTTTTTGTTGGAGTCGTGTTTGGATCGTTTGGTAGGAAGGATTCAATAAAAATGTTTTATTAGGTTGTAATCCCAATATAGCGGTTTGGCTGATTACTTTAAGAAGATCCAAGTCTAAATTACGTCCATAACCTTGATATGCTAATGAAGAGTGAAAATAGCGATCACTAATAACTAAAGTGTTATTTGCGAGTGCCGGTTTGATAATGGTTTCGGTAAGTTGGGTACGGGATGCGGATAACATAAAAAATTCCGCTAAAGGTGTACAGGATTGAGATAAAATAAGAGTTCTTAGCTCTTCTCCTAATGTCGTTCCTCCAGGCTCACGCACAAGAATTGCCGGAATATTATGTGTTTGACAATATTCTAGGAGTCTTTGGCTTTGTAATGATTTACCGGAACATTCTACTCCTTCAAAAGTAATAAAACACATAATATCCTCATTTACTGATTTTGATGTTAATGATATTATAAATAAAATCTTATTTTTTGTCAAGAAAGAGTTTTCTCAGTAAATTTATCTTATAAAATAGTTGACCTTAATGTTAATATTTCATATAATATTAATAAAGTCAGTATTGTATTCAACAAACAAGGGAGTATTTCTATGAAAATAATATTATGGAGTATCGTTTTTTTCTGTATTAGTTCTAATTATGCTAAAACAGCCGATTATATTTTAACGATGTCTATTGCGGATAGACAATATTTCTTTACTTCGGTCAAGGAAGTCGCTGATGCTTATAAAGAGAATAGTCGTCAAGAAAAAGCAAATAGTTTTTATCGTTCTGCTATAGATATTTATCCTATTGGAGATATGGCTCATCAATTAGCTAATCAATTGGGAATCACTCTAGATGATGATAAAACTTATTCTAATTTTGTCTTAATGGGTGATAAAGCAGTGGAGAATCAGCAATATCAATATGCCTTATCCCATTATCTGATGGCCAACGAACTGTGGAATTCTACGGATGTGTATCGGAAAATTGCAGAAGTTTACGAAGCTCTAAACGATATGGATAAATCAGTTTATTATGAAGATCTTGCTCAAGGACTTTCTGAAAAAGAAGAAGAGATGAACGAAATGTTTGAAGTCGATTATCAAGAGACAATCAATTAATATCTTATCAAAATAAGCTACATCTTAATGTAGCTTATTTTCCTATATTTGAGGATAGTTTATGCCATTAAGCTTTGATGACCCCAGTATTGTTTTTAATATTAATAAAGGAACTATTTTAGAAGCTTCTGCAGGGAGTGGGAAAACAACGACCCTCACAGAACGCTGGTTAGCATCTTTTTTGTATCTCTTAGTTTGGGAGAAATATTCGGTTTCTGAAGCACTTCAGAGTATGACAGCGTTGACCTTTACCAAAAAAGCAGCTTCAGAAATGAAGAGTCGAATCCGTAAGCGGATTCAAGAACTATGGGATCAGAATGAACTGCCTTATTTTTTAGAGCAATTACGTCAATATGTAGGAGAATATCCTGTATCTTTAGAGGAGATCCTTAGCGATTTATCACGGCAAAAAACGGATATTGAAGATTTGTTATCTGGTGCAAAAATTATGACGATTAATGCTTTTGTTTTTTATATTTTACGATCGTATCCCTTGGAATTAAATAAAGATATTGGTTTAAATCCTGAAGAAGACAGCATTTCCGTTTCGGAGAAAGAAACACGAATTGCCGTATTAAGAAAGCTTATTCAACAGCCTCAAGATCAGCCTACGTTTCCTCTTGGGGTTCGGTTACTGGGTTTGAATACATGGATTCGTTTTTTTGACCAATTCCGAGATTTGGTATCTCGATTTGGTGATCAGGCTATTTATCAAGGCTTGAAAGCATCAGGATATCTTTTAGAATCACAACAACTTTCGGAGATTGTCTTATCGGAAGATCCAGAAGAGAAGATTTACTACTTACTAAAGCCTTCTATTCAAGCATGCAAGGCATCGTTGGAGCAAGAAAATTCAAAAAAAAATCTTCTTAAAGAAAATGCTGCGTTCTATGAAGTCCTGAATAACTGCACGAAGGATAATTTGTTATTCTTATTTTCTAAAGACAATCGCTATAAAGAATCCAAAGCGGTTAAAGATGAAGAAATCAATCAATTAAGAGAGGCGTCTTCTCATAGTTATCAGCAATTAGTTGACGCCTTGTATCGGATTATAATATCATTATTATTTCCAATTTCCGAATTATGTACCAAAGAACTAAAAAAACGTCAAGCTGAATATGGCGAAATTTCTTTTGGAGATAGTGAAATTGCCTTATTGGATGTGTTACAGAATCTACAGTTTCTGTATAAGCTCCAATCACGGATGCGATTTTTCTTTACGGATGAGTATCAAGATACTTCTGATCTACAAAAAGAAATTTTTGATAAGTTGATTTCTTCGGAGACGATTATTCCGTTTTTTGTAGGGGATCCGAAACAATCGATTTATAGTTTTCGTAATGCCAACGTCTACCTTTTTAATCAAACAATCCAAGAATTTCAAGACCGAGATTATCAATATAAATTATTAAATACTAATTATCGTTCGACTGCTGGTCATGTGGACTTAGTGAATTATCTGTTTACGGATGTTTTTCGCTCTTCTCCGATTAATTACGCTCCTCAATTATCAAATAAGGAAGGTAATAGTGAGTTTGTGTATACCTTGGCTTTGGGCTTAGAGGATCAAGAAAAATACTCAGTTCAAGAAAAACTTCAGCAGGCTTATGGAGAGGCTTTAATAGTGGTGCAGAGTATGCTTAGTGAAGGTATTACTCCGGGTGAGATTATGATTTTATTTCGGAATCGCTTGTCGATTTTGGAGTTTTACCGATTTGCAAAAGAATATGCTCCCAGTCTTCCTTTATCTTCATCGGTGCGAGAGATTTTGTGGGATAGTGTATATATTAGCCCTTTAATTAGTTTTTTAAAAGTGCTGTTAATTCCGTACCATGATTTAAGCATGATCGAATTATTAAAAACACCTATTTTTCGAAAATCTGATATAGAAATTAATGAATTGCTTATTACGGCTAAAAAAGGTAATAAAGCACTATTTGACGTGTTACCAGATCAGGATCGGTTCTTAATTCAAGAATTTCTTGTGTTAAGAGATAGGATTCCTTTAGAAGAATTAATTTCTCTTTTAGTAAAAGAAATTCAATATGAGGCGTACTTAGATTTGATTTCCGAGACCGGAGAGGCTAGGGCTACTTTGACCTTGTTTATTGAAGAAGCACAAAAATTACAAGTAAAAAAAGAAATGAGCTTAGGGGAGTTTATTTATAGTATTGAAGAGAAAAAATTTCATATAGAAGATGCCGAGTTTTCTGGAGAAGAAGGCAAAACATTAAGATTGATGACTATTCACTCGGCAAAAGGCTTAGAATCCCCTTATGTAATTTATGTTCATAAACCCAAATCCAACGAAGAAAAAGTGAGATTTCCTATGTACTTGGATAAAAAAGTGGCTTTTGACCTGTTAGGGAAAGGGCTCATTGCAGAAAATTTAAGCAAATGTTATTTACAGGAATTTGTAGAAGAAGAAAAACGTCTTGCTTATGTTGCTTGTACAAGAGCAAAACAAAAGTTCATTTTTTGTGCTGTTCCTTCGATCAATCGCTCGTCTACGGGATTCTTTGAAACCCAGTGGGAATCTTTCTTAAATAAAGAATTACTAGAAAAAGATTTACGTTATGTCTCTCAGCAACAAGTCTTGGATCTTTCTATCCTCCAAACTCAAAAAATAAGTGGCGTCGTAGAAGATTTATCAGCATATGAACATCGTTATCAATGGTTAGAGAACAATAAAAAGACATTTCAAGAATTCCCCCAGTTTTTATCGGTTTCCTTACTATTGGATGCCGAATTTAATCCCGAACAATTTCATGATAAATATCTACGACGATCTTTTAATTTTGTTGATTCGCTGAGAGAGTTGGCTGAAGAGGAATTTACACTAAAATCGCCTTCTTTACAGGATATAGGTATCTTAGTCCATATCCTTCTCCAGAAGTTTGATCGCCCTGATCCTCAAGAAGTTTGGACTTATTTGGAAACACACCATTCGGAAATGCAAGAAGCTTTTGATCAGGTCATATCATATGCAGAAGCTTATTGGAATTCTGATTTTTATAAAGAGTTATTTCAAGATGCAGATACGATGGATAAAGAATGCCGAGTTGTTTATCTGTTGCCGAATGATATTATGATTAGAGCGGTTGCTGATTTGTATATTTCTTCACAGAAACGGACTATTGTTGATTATAAATTATCGATAGGCAACAATATTGAACGGTATAGCCGTCAGCTATCGTATTATGCTTTGCTTTCAGAAAAATGTGGACAACAGGTGGATGAATTGGTTTTGTTTGGTTTAAAAGAAGCTAAAGCCTATCCTTTACTATGGAATCGTGAAGAAACGGAACGTTCTTTTCAGCAATCGGTAACAAAAGCAATGGATTTATTAACTCGTTCAAGATTTTAATACTATTATATATCATAATAGGAAACTTTATATCAGGTAAGAATATCTAAAATTAAGCCTTTTAATTGGTCGGTTAGTTTGAGGATTTCGATCCGATTTTTTTCATCATTTAAAATTCGTTGTGCTAAAGCACCTAAAGTTTGATCGATTGCTTGTGCTGTGCGAAATAATTTCATACGTGTCAAACCAGATCTCCCAGTGGTTTCTTGAATAACTGTATTACGACCTGCTCCTTTTAGGAGAAGTCTGATATGTTTTTTATATTTATAAAAAATCTCGGGTAAGGGTTTTTCTGCCAGTTCTTGACCGATTTTGTCAAGTTCTTCGCCAAGGACGGAGATATTGCTTAAGGTATGATCCGACTCACTAAATAAGCTTTCTAAGATGGATTCTTCAGGTTGTTCTTCGATCAGTTGAGAAAAAGACGTGGGGTTAATCTGTTTGTTTTTTGAAGGAGGAAATGATAAAGAATTTTTTGATTTTCCGATAATTTTCATGAGCGATGTCCTAAGAACGTTTGGAAAATTGGACTAAAAATTCTGATACGAGGCTTTCGGTGGTCTTATCTTGAATATCTTGGGAATCAAAAAAAGTATCGAGGGCTTTTTTTACTTCATGGTCAGTATATCCTAAGGCTCTCATCGTTAGTAATACTTCAGTTTTTTGTTTGGAAGAAGGATCACTATGGATTACCACCGTATCACCGATTTCTTTTTTCATTTTTTCTTGAAGATCTAAAATAATCTGCTCTGCTTTTTTTGTGGAGATTCCTTTGACCTTACTGAGACGGGAGATATCTCCTGATACGATAGCAATACGGAGTTCGGTACCCGGAAGATCACTAAGGATTTTCAATCCTTGTTTGGGACCGATGCCTTTAGCGGTAATTAGAATTTCAAAAAGTTTTTTATCGGCAATATTGGAGAATCCTACTAAATACATTTCTTGCTCTCGAACGACGAGATAGGTATAGATAGTATATTCTTGTCCAATATCGGGAATAGGGGTTGATTCGGAAATTAAGACTTCAAAAGAAATACCAGAAGAAATCTGGATTAATATTTTAGAGGGGCTTTTGTCCTGAATCGTCCCTGTAAGAGCTGTTATCATAAAGACTCCGATGGTGTTTGATTAGAAATAAGAAAATTATTATCGAAGTACGCATCTTGTTGTTTGAGGAAGTTAATCAAATCTTGTTGTAGATATTCTTCGATATAACGAGCATAC
This sequence comes from Brevinema sp., assembly GCA_051658845.1. Classification (GTDB taxonomy): domain Bacteria; phylum Spirochaetota; class Brevinematia; order Brevinematales; family Brevinemataceae; genus Brevinema_A. The sequence goes on from JBOFNI010000146.1 coordinate 9,911, forward strand.
TGCATTTTAAGCACATCAGCAACGATTTTTTTGCATTCTTGCACGGTACTATGTGTTAGAATATAACGAGCCATCGGAATACCTAACGGAGACATGCTTAAAGTATGAATCCCCAAACCATATAGCAAACGGATAAAGTGAGGTTCCCGACCCATCTCTCCACATAAAGAAAGAGGAACTCCATGATTGTTACAACTTTGTCCTGCTAATGCTAGCATTCTAATAATAGCAGGATGAGCTGGAGTATGGTAATGGGAAACATGGAGATTATTTCTATCGGTAGCGAGGATGTATTGGGTTAGGTCGTTAGTACCGATACTGATAAAATCAGTATGGGGAAGATAATCTTCGATACAGATTAATGCGGAGGGTACTTCTACCATCATTCCAATAGGAATAGGGCAAGGAGCGTTGTACAATTCGGTGTAACATTCTAAAATGATTGACTTGAGAATTAAAAAATCATCAAGTGTCGTAATAAAAGGAATAATAATCTTAATATTAGGATTAATATGGTGATTTTTTAGAATTGCGCGGATTTGTTTTTGGAATTCTCTTGGATCTTGGACAAATAATCTTGTAGAACGAAATCCTAAAAAAGGATTATCTTCATCAAGGGGGGTAATTGCTTCATCTCGGATAGTTTTATCTCCCCCTAAATCTAAGGTGCGGATATATACAGGCATCTGAGCAGTTTGTACAAGAATATCATGATAATAGGCACTTTGTTCTTCTTCACCAAGTAATGCTTCTTCCAAGAGTACAAGTGTTTCCGTTCGGAGCAGACCAATACCGTCCCCGTTATATTTGTAGATTAAGGGAAGATCGTAAGCGTTACCAATATTAGCTAAAATAGAAAATGAATGCCCATCTTTTGTTTGATTACCGGAGACAGAAGATAAAACTTCTTGTTCATAATGAAGATGACGTTGTGACAGGGTTTTATAAAAAGTAGAAGTTTCCGGAGTAGGATTGACGACAATATCTCCGGTATAACCATCCATAATCACAATATCTTTTTTATGAACATAGTCAATAATATCTTTAACACCGAAGATCGCAGGAATTTCAAGAGCTTCTGCGAGAATAGCAGCATGGGAGGTAGAGCCTCCAAATGCAGTAATAATACCAATAATATATTCTAAAGGAATATGAAGTAAGTCTACGGCAGATAATGTTTCGGCAACAATGATTTTTGGTTTGGTAATATTTTCGTAGTCACCAATTCCCATGATTTTTTCTAGGATTTTATACCCTATTGATTGAAAATCATCAAAACGAGAACGGAAGTATTCATTGTTGATTTTAGCAAATTCTTTTTGAATAGTTTCTAATTCTTGAATAATAATACAATCAACCGATACTTTTTGTTCGGCGATTAATAAAGGGATTCGTTTTTTGAATACAGGATCATTAAGAATAGCTAAGTATAAATCGATCATTTGCTGATTTGTTTTATTAGATAATTCATTGTTATTATATTTAAGTGCTTGAAATTCTGAATGTAGGGTATCGATTGCTTCCCAATACTTTTGAACTTCTGTATTAGGATCAATAAGGTTACATGTTTTTCCGGATAATATATGAATAGGATTCATTTTTATAAAGGTAGGACCTTCTACAATACCTGGATTAATAGGAGTACCTTGTAATTTTAACATTTTTTATCCTCTTAAAATATGTTTATATTATACAGAATTTTTTAAAAAAATACAAGTGAATTTCTATTTATAAAATAGAAAAAACAGATTATTGTTAAACAAGTTGAATAATTAGTAGAAAAAAACCGAAAATAAAAGAGTCTTATTAAAATAAATTTATACTTAGAGGAGATTTTATGAGCGAAATTGTTGAATACTTAGTGATTGCATTTATTGGTATAGGAGTGTTGCTGGGCTTGTTAAAAGGTTTTGTTATGGTGTTTTTTTCGTGGTTTAGTGTATTTATCGGTATGGTGAGTAGTATTAATTTTTCTTATGGAGTAGCTCACGCTTTTTTTCCTCAATATAGTTCTAATATTATTGTGATCTTTTTAATAGGAATTTTCTTGTTTTCTCTTGTTTATATTGTTATTATGAAAATATCACAGTATTGTACCGCTATTTTCCGACAAATGAATCTCGCGGTTCTAGATCATTTGTTAGGAGGTATTTTTGGTGGGCTTCAGACGATGATTTTTGTTGGATTGGCTGTTTACTGGATGATTGTTTGGGGATGGGTTGAAATGTCGTCTTACCCGATTGCGATGTTTTCTGTGTATTGGTCAGAACAAATTATCTTACTCTTAGGGACACAGGTGGATCTTGCTAATCGCTTATTGTAGAGGCTTATGTAAGAAAGTTAATTGGATAATATCTTGCCTATACATGGTAATAATGACTATGTTATTATTAATAGAGCTTTTCTTACTAAATGATTATTTACAGTAGAATATAAAAGTAGATTGTTTGCTTGAAAAAAATGGATATTTAATTTATGATATATAAGAGAATATTGGTATAGAATTTAAGGGGAATTGTGATTTTTAAATATATTTGGATTTTTTGTTTTTTACTTAGTTTTCCTAGTTTTGCTCAAGAGCAATCTGTTTTATTCTTTAACGATTATGTTGATTATGTGATTGAACGACTCCCTGACATTCAACTTAACAAACTAAAACGAATTCAAACGGAAGCTCAGCAGATGAAATCTCTAAAACAGAGAGAATGGAATTTTGAACTTCGTAGTGGTCTCTTTCAAGAGAGTGATTTTACCGGTAATATTGATTCTCCTTTTATTTTTCAAAGTGGTTGGGAATTAGCAGCTGCACTTAATAAAACCTTTGTTAATATCGGTGGACGGATGAATTTGGATTTTATTTATAGGCAGTTTACCGCTCGGGGAATTGTTGATGGGATTACCGAACAACGGGATTTCTTTGTTCCTACCTTGACTTTTCAATACGCGCAACCTTTATTAAAAAATGCGTTTGGGGTGTTGGATCGGATGCCTATTGCTTTAGCGGGATTAGATCAAAAAATCACTGATTGGACGGTAGAGGAAGAGAATGCGTATTTATTATCCAATTATAAAAAATTATATATGCAATGGGTGGTTTATGCTCAAATCCATGATTTTTTGATGGAATCTTTAGAAAATGCGGAACAATTAGAGCGATTAAGTCAGGATCAGCGACGTGTAGGATACATTGATGAAGTGGATTATCAAAACGCTAAAATGTTGGTTTTAGAGATTCAAAACGAATTGTTGGATGTCGAAAGTGTTTATACAAATTTATTATATCAGATTTCTTATATTGCACAAGATACCAATATCCAGCCGGATTTACAAGAATGGAATCTTTTGAGGGAGTCTGTCCAAAAAGATACTTTTACTCCTATTGATTTTACTAATACTCGTCAAGCGCTTATCTTGGATTTTATGAGAGATAAATTACGTCATTCCACAGGAGCGTTAAGGAATTCCCGTCTTCCAGAATTTAATGCCTTACTTAGTGTTGCAATGGAGGTCTATGCGACAAATGCAACGTCCCAAGTTAGTGAAACCTTAATCGTACCTGCTTATTATGCTGGTCTTCAATTTAAATATCCTTTAGGTGATATGGATTATCGTGCAAATCTTACAGAATTTAGAAAAAACAGTTTAGAATACGATTTTTTAGTCCAGAAATACAATAATGAATTTGATTATAAAATACAAGAAAAAGTAAGGAATTTGACCTTTTATCGGGAAAAAATTGATAATCGTCAAGCGGTAAGAGAAGCTTTACAACGGAGATATAATTTTCAATACCGATCTTTTACTCAAGGGCGGAGTGTTCTTGCACAACTCATCGAAACAAGAAATAAAATGCTGAATAATAGAATAGAAGAAGCTGATGTACAATTACGGTTGATTTTTGAATATTTTGATTTTAAAGTGATGAACAATGAAGATGAAATTGCTCGAGGGGATTAACTAGTAACACGACGTACCCAAGATTCTGCGACTTGAGCGGTCATAGAGCGTACTCTTAAAATATAAGATTCTCTTTCGGTAATAGAAATAGCACCTAGAGATCCTAGAGTGTTAAAAATATGGGAACATTTCATTGCAAGGTCATAGGCAGCAAATACTGCATCTTTTTGAATTGTTCGTTCAAATTCTTTTTCCAAATCGTTAAATAACCGAAAATAAAGCTCTTGATCGGCAACTTCAAAAGAATAAATAGAATAATCCCGTTCTGAATCTAAATGTAAATCACCATAACTCGTGGTATCATTCCATTGAATATCTTTAAAGTGTTCTACCCCTTGAAGGTACATTGCTATCCGTTCCGTTCCGTAGGTGATTTCTGCCGGTATTACCGGAAGGCTGATCCCACCAACTTGCTGAAAGTATGTAAATTGGGTAATCTCCATACCGTCCAACCATACTTCCCAGCCTAATCCCCACGCTCCTAATGTAGGTGACTTCCAATCATCATGTACAAATCGTAAATCGTGCTTTTTGAGATTAATACCAATATATTCCAAACTCTGAGTATAGAGTTTAAGAATATTATCCGGTGCAGGTTTGAGAAGTGCTTGAAATTGGTAATAAAATCCCATACGGTTGGGGTTTTCTCCATAACGTCCATCTCCCGGACGACGACAAGGTTCTACGTATGCGACTCTCCAAGGCTTATCGCCTAAAGAACGTAAAAAGGTATCGGGATTGAAAGTTCCGGCTCCTTTTTCTAAATCATAGGGTTCTCTAATTAAACAATCTTGTTTTGCCCAAAATTCTTTAAGTTTGCAAATAATTGTCTGAAAATTATAAGGGTTTGTCATTTTTTTTATCCTCAAAAGCAGTACAATATTATACCATATCAAGAAAAAAAAATCAATTTCTTATTGAGCTGCTTTGATAAGACGGTCGTAGATACCAGTATTTTTATTGTTTGGAAGCTCACAGATAATGAGTGGTATTTTTTGTTTATCGCATTGAAAAAAGGTATCGTAAAGACAGTGACTGTATTCTTGAATATCGGTAAAATGGTAAATTTTACGATAGGGAGAATTATTTGGATTTAAGCATAATAATGCCGCATTTTCGATGAAAGGTGCAGGAGTATTGTAGGGAAATAAAATAATCGACGCGTTGGGTTTGTAATGAGCAAATCGTGTGCCAGGAGAATGATGTTCTTGTTCGATATTCAATTGAGGCATAATGCCACAAGCTTCAGCAATCATCTCCGGACTAATCGCTCCGGTACGTAACAAATAAATATGAGGCTCATCAACTTTAATGACGGTTGATTCAATACCAATATCCAAATCACCCCCATCTAAAATAATAACATCGTTATTTTTCATGTAGAATAGTGCCATTTCATAAGTCGTTGGGGAAGGTTTACCGGAGATATTGGCAGAAGGGGCACAGATCGGTTTTTTTACTTGAGACAAAAATTCTAAGGCAATAGGATGTTTAGGAATCCGAACACCGACACTATCTAATCCTCCTGTAACAATATCCGGAACGCTTTCTTTTTTTTTTACAATGAGAGAAAGAGGACCTGGAGAAAATCGCTCCAATAAAGTGATTTCTAAAGGGGAGAGAGAATATGCAACTGTATAAATATCATCAATATTTGGAAGATGGACGATTAGGGGGTTAGAGCTGGGTCTATTTTTGAGCTTAAATATTTGGGATACACTTTCTGGACAAAGAGCATCAGCACCTAAGCCATAGACGGTTTCGGTAGGGAAAACAACACATTTTTTTTGATAAATTGCCTGAACGGCAGAAGGAATAAGAGAGTGCATCATCGTGTCGTATGACGACGTAGAATTTTGTCAATAACCTTTACATAATTTGATGAATCGTTGATTTCTGCATATTCCAATCCCAGTTTTCGGAAAATATTTTGGTATTGACTACAGAAATATTCGGCATTGGTTAACGAATCTTGGGATAGTTTATGGATACTACGTTGTCCGGATTCCATATCTTCTAATTCTACAATCACAGGGAAAAAGCTAGGGTTGGTAAATTTTTGTTCGATAGGATCTTTAATCACAATAGGGATTACTTCATGCTTTCGTGTTAATGTCCCTAAAGCATGCTCATAAGAAGTATCAAAAAAATCACTTAGGATAAAAATAATGGATTTCTTTTTAATGAGCTGATTGACATTATTTAGAACGAGTGCTAAATTGGTTGATAACGATTGCGCTTGATAATAAAAAACATCTCGAATAATTCGGAGAATATTAGAATAATTATGTGCCGGAGGGACAATTTTTTCGATACGATCTGTGGTGAGGATTAATCCGCTTTTATCGTTAGCAAAAAAAGAAGTAAAGCCTAAAAGTGCGGTAATTTCTGCCATGATATGGCGTTTGGATTTGGTACTACCAAAATTTTCTGATGCTGAAATATCGGCAATAAAATAAACTTGGAGTTCTCGTTCTTCGATAAATACTTTGACAAAAGGTTCATTCATACGAGCGGTAACATTCCAATCAATATCTCGTACATTATCTCCAGGAATATAGGAACGTACTTCGTCAAATTCCATACCCCTACCTTTAAAGGAACTTTTATAGTCGCTTTGTAGAGAACTGTTTACCATTTTACGTGCTTTAATTTCTAAATGTTTGGTTTGAGCCACAATTTCTGAAATCGAAATATTTTCTACCATTTCTTTATTCCTTATGAGGGTTGATCTTTATCGGCTGTTGTTGAATCGATATAATCAACAGAATCTTGCTCTTCAGGACGATGAACTTTTATAACTTTAATATGGATATTATCTGAAGGAGGATTGAATTTAGCAATAAGGTAAGAGATACCGATAAATATAATTGTTCCTATAATGAAAATAATAAGTAATGGTAACCAAAAATAAAACAGTAAAAAAAATCCTAGTACTATTGATAAAATAGAAAGAGGAGAGGAAGAAGAAAAATGAAATCTCATATTAAAACCTATAGTTTAGAAGAAAGGCTCACGGTATAAAATACTGTGTAAGATCATTACAGCTACGGTAATCCAACCGGCAATAGGGGTCACTTTTTGTAAAAAAGAATCCAATTTTTCTTTAAAAGAAATATTGGGAATCCAACGTAATAATTCCGGATTAAGAATAAACGCATTAATACATAGCGTTAACGAAGGAATTAAGGCACCAAAAATTGTTGGTCCCCCATATAAAGAGCCGAAATTTGGACCAAAAAGATTCCAAATACCAAAAAGAAGAGCAAGATAGCTACTGGTTTTTTTAGTTTCTTCCAATTGTAAAAATTGGCAGATCTCTTGTATTTTTTGGTAACTTGGATTTGGGTTTTGTTTTTCTACTAACTGCGAAATTTGCTCTGCAAGCAGTACGATAGAAAATATACCTAAAATACCTGTAAGTAATAAAACTCCGAATATTGACATAAAAACTCCTTAACTATTGACTAAACAATCTTCTTTATATATATATTATATATATAAAATATTATTTAGTCAATATTTTACTACTAATAAACAGATAGTAATCTAATTTGGATATTTTTTAAAAAAATATTTGCGAGACAATGAATAATATATTATAATAATAGCATAGTATATTATTTATTGGAGTACTTATGGTTATTGTAGATAGAAAACCGTTAAACGTTGGGGTTGTTGGTGTTGGTCATATGGGGCAGTATCATGTTAACTTATTAACAAAAATTGTTCCGAACAATTACGTCTTTATTTATGATATTGATAGGGAGCGAAGTCAAAAAATCGGTAAGGAATATAATGTAGAATATTGTACCAGTTACGAACAATTATTAGACAAAGTAGAAGCAGTTGTTGTTGTTACTCCAACATACCTTCATTATGAATATGTTATGGCAGCCTTAAAAAAAGGACTTCATGTTTTAGTGGAAAAACCAATTTCTGATAATTTAGCACATGCTCAAGAAATGACCTCTTATGCTCAAGAACACAATCTAATCCTTCATATTGGTCATGTGGAACGTTTTAACGGAGCTGTTCAAGCGACCCGTAATTGTATTCAGGATCCTTTTTATTTTCAAACTCAGCGTATTGGATCTGTCGCTCGGATTCAAGATGTTGGGGTTGTTTTAGATTTGATGATTCATGATATTGATTTGGTGCTTTCTTTTGTTGATTCTCCGGTAGCGGATGTTTCTGCTTATGGTGGTTCAGTTCTTACCAAATTTGAAGATTATGCACTGGCTACACTGTATTTTGAAAATGGTGTTGTTGCATCCTTAACGGCAAGCCGTGTATCCTCCTATAAAGCACGAAATATGGCTATTTCTCAAAAAAACAGTCATATCTATTTGGATTATGCAACGAATGATCTTCTTGTCTATCGGAATCAGGATGTTCATTATGATGTCTCCCAAGAACAAATTACTTATACGGAAGGACATTTGATTGACCGTGTCTTTATCCATAAAGACAATCCTCTAAAATTAGAACTGGAATACTTTATTGATGATATTAACGGTGATTTATCTAATGATCGATATAAGCATATTTTATGGGATAGTCATTCTAACCTTTATACGATGGAAGTGGCTTTTATGATTCTCAAAGAGATCAAAAAAAGAAAAAAATCCTAAATTTCTTGGGCATTTCTTAAACGAAGATCAAAAAATTCTTCTTCTAGTTCTGTGGCCAATAAAATTTTTAATCCTAATTCGACTCCTTGTTGACGGATTTCTTCTCTATTCCCTTCCAAAACAAAATGTTGTGCCCATCCATCTCCTTGTCGGGATACAATAGCGATATATACAGTACCAACAGGTTTTTCGATACTACCTCCTGAAGGACCGGCAATTCCAGTAATTGCTAAGCCGTAATCTGCATTTGATAAATTACTTGCTCCTAATGCCATCGCTTTAACACATTCAAAACTTACTGCACCATAATGATCTAAAATTTCTTGAGAGACTTGAAGACAGTTTCGCTTAATATCATTGCTATAAGCAACGAGTCCTCCTAATAATGTTGCCGATGCTCCTGGGATATCCACTAATGAGGCTGTAATTAATCCTGCGGTGCAACTTTCTGCCGTAAACAAGGTTTTTTGTTTGCTACTCAATACTTCAATAACTTTTTGGCATAATTCTTTATGAATATTCATCGTATCCTCTTTCTTATCAATATTGTACTATATCATCGTATACTTTTATTTTTTTATTAAGCCTTATTGTGTATAATATAAAAATATATTA